>DASQJB010000024.1:0-31201 GCA_035631295.1 Bryobacteraceae bacterium
ACGACTCCTCGCCGAAGAAGATCATGCGATTCAGGCATGACTCCTTGATGCTGCGCACAAATCTTTCCGCGCCGCTCAGGTGCCGGCTCCATCCCATGCCGGGCTAACATCTCGGCGATCGTGCCACGGCCCACCGTATGACCCAAGTTGGACAGCGCTCCCTGGATTCGCCGATAACCCCAACCGCGGTTTTCTTTCGCCATGCGCACCACCAGAGCTCCTCGGATTTTCTCGGTCGGCCGCGTCGCCGTTTGCCGCTGCCATCGTAATTCTGCGCGATCAGCCGGCGATGCCAGGCCAGCAGGGTCTCGGGCGTGACAATCCTGGCCACTTCTCGGAGAAGCTTCCTTCCCACTCCTTGGCATTGGCGCCCAATCGGCGGCGCTGGTCATCGTTGAAGCGTAATCGCTTTTTGCCCAACTGTTGGCGCAGAACTCGGTTCTCTTCCCGAAGGTAGTCGATTAGCCCAGCTGCTGCTGGTTCATCCAGCCGGAGACCGCGATCAGCAGAAACCGGAACGGGTCCAGTGATTTGGTCATGAGGAAAGTAACATTATCACCGGCAGTGCACGGCCCTGTCGGCGATCCCTTGCAGATTCAAGCAAATCCGATTTTCCGGACGCTACGGGAAATGCTTCATGCCGATCTCCGCGGCGCCCTACGTCGCCGCGCGATAAGCTTCGTCTAGAATCTCGACCACGTGCGATACTCGTTGCCCATGACCGAATTTTTCAACGCCCGCCCGAAGTTGGAGCATGCAGCCAGGATTGGACGCGGCGATGCGCTCTGCTCCCGTGGCGTTGACGCTCTCCATTTTCTTCGCGAGTAGGCGCACCGCCATATCCGTATGGACGACGTTATAAATTCCCGCGCTGCCGCAGCAGAGATCTGAAAGCCGCATCTCCTTTAACGTAACGCCGGGAATGCTTGCCAGCAGCTTGCGAGGCGCGGCGCGGACCTTCTGCCCGTGGGCCAGGTGGCAGGAATCCTGATAAGTAACCGTGGCTCGAACTTCGCCCATGCGCGGATTGAGCTCGATCGAGGCGAGAAATTCGTTCACATCCTTCACCAGCGCCACGAACCGCTTGGCCTTTTCGGCATAGAGGGGATCGTGTTCCAGCAGCTCGTGATACTCTTTCAGCGTCGTGCCGCAGCCGCCCGCGTTGGTCAGAATCGCGTCGTAGCCGCCATCCGCCAACGAGTCGATGTTGCGCCGCGCCTGCCGCCTGGCCGGCTCGCGCATCCCCGCATGCACAGCCAGCGCGCCGCAGCAAGTCTGACTCGCGGGAATGTCCACCTCGCAACCATTGGCCTGGAGCACGCGGACGGTGGCCTCGTTGAGCCGCGCAAACGAGATATTGGCGATGCAGCCGGAAAGGAACGCAACCTTATATTTGCGCTCGCCCTGCGCGGGGAACACGCGGCCCATATTCCGGTAAAAGAATGGAGTCTCTACTCCCGGCGCTAGTGGCTCGACCTCGCCCAATTTGCCCATCAGCTTCAGCAAGCCGGAGCCACGCGCGAGCTTCTGCAATCCAGACGCCTGATAAACGAACATGCCTGCTCCGGCCAGCGTCAACCATGTTCTGCTGGGTAGAAGGCGCTCAAAAACCAACGACCGCAGCAAGCGCTCGCCCAACGGCCGGCGCGTGCGCTGCTCGATTTCGGCTCGGGCTGCTTCCACTAACCGGCCGTATTGCACCCCCGATGGGCACGCTGTCTCGCAGCCGCGGCAGGCCAGACACAAGTCGATGTGCTCGCGGTAGGAATCGCCGATGGGCGCGCCATGATGCACCTGCGTCATCTGATAAATCCTGCCCCGTGGCGAATCCATTTCCACCCGCAGCTCGCGGTAGGTGGGGCAGGCGTTCAGACACAAGCCGCAGTGAACGCAACGCGAGAGGTCTTCTTCGCGAGGGGCATCCGGTGCAGCGATGTCAGATGCGGCCATACAGGCGTCCCCGGTTGAGCAGGCGCTCAGGATCGAACATTTCTTTCACTTTTGTCATCATTGCAAAATCCCCGCCGAGCTCGACCTCAGGAGCGTCCTGCGCATAATGCGCGTAAATCACGCCCGAGCCCGCGCGCGCGATAAACGGCGTCTTCAGATTCTCCGCGATAGCCCCCATTTCACTGAGCTTTGAAACGATCGGAACCACGGCGCCATTGGGATTCGCGGCGAGGAAGCGCGGAGTAAACTCGCAGACCTCGTACCAGATGAAATCGTCCTCGATTTTCGCGCCGCCCAGTTCCCTGGCATAGCGATCCACCACTCGCCGGGTTCCGCTCGCCCGCACCAGCAGCCGGAACCGGGAGGGCCAATTGATCACGTCAATCGCCGCCGGTTGTAGCACGCTTTGGAGAATCCGGTCGCGCTGGGCGAAAGCCTCCGCGGCAGTCTCGAACTCGATCGCGAACGTTCGCGACTCCGCCGGGATGGGAAAGACCTTGAAATTGATCGTGGCGATGCCGGCGAGAGTGCCGAAAGATCCGATCATCAGCTTCGCCATGTCCAGCCCGGCGACATTTTTCACCACCATCCCGCCGCTGTTGACAAACTTGCCTTCGAGCGTGGCGAAAGTCATGCCGATGATCATGTCGCGCGCCGTCCCATAGAGGCGGCGGCGCGGCCCGCTTACGTTAGCGGCCACCACGCCTGCCACCGTGGATTCCGCCCACCCGGGATCGAGCGGCAGCATTTGTCCATGCTCGCGCAAAGTTCTATCCAGATCTGCCCAGGGCATTCCCGCTTCCACGCTAACCGTCAAATCGCGCGGATCGTACTTCAACAAGCGGTTCATCGCGCGCGTGGAAATAGTCACGGCCGCCGGAAATGGCCGGCCCGCCAGCCGGTCCTTGGAAAATCGCCCCCCCAGGCGGATGGTGCGATGTTCGGAGGCGCTGGCGCGGAGAGCTTCCGCGAACTGCTCCGGAGATTCGGGGCAAAGCACCGTTGTCGGGGATTCGGCTGTCAAAACTTCATTTTGGGCCATTCACCGATCTTGACGCGCCCGACGAGCGCGGCCCCGCCTTTCCCGTCGGGACCAAAGATTAATGCCTCCCCGTCCTCCACGCCCTGCGCCGCTTTGGGAAACGCGCGCGTCAGGTTGGGCGCGTGGGTGACGATGATCGTATTCGTTGCTTTCGGGAACTGCTTCACTCTTTCTCGAAGCCACGCGGCTTGCGCCTCAGCGCACAGCGTCTGGCGCAGGACAGGACCAACCCCTGTATCGCAGACTTCGCCCGGCGCGCCAGACTGCGTTGTGCGCTGAGTAACTTGGGGACCGCCGCCCTGCATGCTTTGGCAGTTGTCTCCCAACTCTGCATAGGTTCGCGCATTACCGAGCTGAGCGTATTTGACGGTTTCCAGGGCGCGATAAGTAGGGCTCGATAGGACCTCGCCGATGGGAATTTTCAGATCGCCCAGCGCCTTGCCCATAGCGGCGGCGGTCGCGCGTCCTTCGGCGTCCAATTGCCGTTCGGGCTTGACGTTGTCGGGATTGGCAGTCTGCTTATCGGGAACTTCGAGCGGCGACCTGGCGTGGCGCATGACGATGACGTAGCCGCCTTGCCGCAAGGCTTTCACAAGCGCGTCACCCTGCAACGTCTGGGAGCTGGCCGCGCCCGCAAGCGCGGCGAACGCAAACAGAATCCCCGTCTTCATGCGGCCTCCTTGCCTCAGAAGCCCCATTTTATCGCCGCCACTGAGGCGGAACGTTCAACAGCCCATTCCGAACCGCGACCGTGAGGGCGCGGACTGGATTTACTTCTTGACAAACCCGTGGACATACAGCCGTGATAGCCGTTCAGCGGCCACTGCGTCCCGGTAACTTCGATAATCTGCGCCGCATGATCGATGGCAGCCTGGCGGAAGTTGGTCATGCCGTCGCGGCGGGGATCGTGCTCCTCCTCCATCAGCATGTACAGCGTGCCGTCCTGCGTCAGCAACCCGATCGGCTGGCCGCTGCGCATGCACTTTTGCGCACAGTCGCGATGCTTCTCGCCGTGTTTCCCGACTAGGAGATAGCACGAGAAACCGACGATTTCCCCGACCCTGGTGACCACCATCCCACCGGGATTGGCTTGCTGTCGACGGATGCGCCAATGGTGGTGGCGCTCCACGGCTGGTCCGGTTTATCGCCCAGCTTTCCCGCGGGAGCCTCATAAGAACCGGTCTCCACGGTCATCTGGGTTGAAGAATTTTAGACTTCCCAGGCGCGGATTTCTTTTCCTGCGCCGGCAGCCAGACCGCCATCAAGGCGAAGGCAGCAGCGGAACAGAGAAAGGCCTTCGTGAAGTTCTTCATGGCCATCCAGTCTATCAAAGCAAGCCTCAGTCATTTGATCTTCACTGCTCCGTCGTCGGGACGGTCCTGACAACCGTCCGGTGACCGCTTAACCGCCACTCTAATCAACGCTTTTTCAACTACTTCCCGATCTAATCTCGCGCATCTGCAACGGGCCGTCCTACATTAATCGTCTCGGGAGGCCAAGCCTCTTGTGTAAGCGAGCATCTCCAAATTGGCTTTGCTCGTCCAAAAAATATTTCAGCCGGCCGGCGGGCCCCAACGAAACAGCGGGAGCGCTCCCCTGTTACCATAAATTCTTTCGATGCTACGCTTTGAAACCGCGGGGGAATCCCATGGCGAATGTCTAGTGGCGACGCTGGCTGGGCTGCCGGCGGGCGTGCCGGTCTCGGTTCCAGCCATCGACCGCGAGCTATGGCGCCGCCAGCAAGGCTATGGCCGCGGCGGACGCATGAAAATCGAAACCGACCAGGCTCGCATCGTCAGCGGCGTGCGGCATTCAAAAACCATCGGCTCACCCATCGCCATTCTGATCGAAAACAAGGATTGGAAGAATTGGACCGAGGCGCTGCCGGTAGAAGATGCGGAAGGCGCGGAAGACCAAAAGAGGCCGGTGACACGTCCGCGTCCTGGGCACGCCGATTTGACCGGCGCGATCAAGTACAATTTCCAGGATGCGCGTTATATTCTGGAGCGCGCCAGCGCCCGCGAAACCGCCGCCCGCGTGGCCGTAGGCGCTCTGGCAAAGGCCTTTCTCGCCGAATTGGGAATCGGAGTGCTGAGCCACGTGATCCAGGTGGGCCGATTTCGGCTGAGCCGGGCCGTCACATGGGAGGAGTTGGTGGAGTTGAGCCGCCGCGACGAAGTTCTCCTCAATTGCGCCGACGCCGAATCCGAGCAAGAAATGAAAACCGCCGTAGATCATGCCTATCGCACTGGCGACACCGTGGGCGGCGTTTTTGAAGTGGTCGCGCACGGCGTTCCTCCCGGCCTGGGCTCGCATGTCACCTGGGATTCGCGGCTGGACGGTCGACTCGCCCAAGCCATCGTCTCCGTACAAGCGGTGAAGGGCGCGGAAGTGGGATTGGCTGTGGAAGGAGCGCAATCGTACGGCTCGCGCGTCCAAGACACGATTCATTACAATCGTGAGGAATGCCGCTTTTTCCGCGGCGCCAATCGCGCCGGCGGGCTGGAAGGTGGAATGACCAACGGCCAGGACGTGGTGGTGCGTGGCTTTCTTAAGCCCATCTCCACGCTGCGAAGGCCGCTCGAAAGCGTCGATCTGGCTACGCGCGAGCCGGCGCTGGCTGCCTATGAGCGCAGCGACGTCGCTGTGATTCCGGCGGCGGGAGTCATCGGAGAAGCCATGGTCGCGCTGGTGCTCGCGTCCGCTGCGCTCGAAAAATTCGGCGGCGATTCTCTCGCGGAGACAAAACGAAACTATCACGCCTATCTCGAACAAGTGAAGAACTTCTGATGATTTATTCGATCGTTAAGTATGGCCAACCGGTCTTAGAGCAACCCTGCGCGGAAATCACCGCCTTCGACACCGAGGATCTTCACACTCTGGTCGAAGACATGTTCGCCTCCATGTACGCCGCCAAGGGAGTGGGACTCGCGGCGCCGCAAATCGGCATCAGCAAGCGCATCGCCGTGATCGACGTTTCCACCGGCGAAGATCCGGCGCAGAAAATCGTTCTGATTAACCCGGAGATCATGGACAAGCAGGGATCGCAAACCAGCGAAGAAGGATGCTTGAGCCTTCCCACTTTTCGCGAGCCGGTCACCCGCGCCCACAAGGTCACCGTCCGCGCTTTCGACGCCAAGGGAAAGTCATTTGAAATGACGGGAGAGGATCTGCTGGCGAGGGCGTTCTTGCATGAAACGGATCATTTGAACGGGAGGTTGTACATCAGCCATATCAGCCCCCTGAAACGCGACCTGATCCGGCGCAAGATCCGCAAGCTGCAGAAGGCGAATGAATGGGGTTGAGGGTGGAGCAGGCTTTAGCCTGTGACGGGGACTTTAGTCCCCGCCAACGTGGTCGGAGGCTCAAGCCTCCGTTGCAGGCTAAAGCCTGCTCCACGTCATGAGGCTCGTGTTCCTCGGCACGCCCGATTTCGCCGTCCCGTCCCTGGAGCGAACCGTTTCTGCAGCACACGAAGTCGCAGCCGTGTTCACGCAGCCCGACCGGCCCAAAGGCCGCGGCCAACAGCTCCAGGCCCCGCCTGTAAAGCAAGCAGCTGTGAGGCTCGGCCTCCCCGTGTTTCAACCGGAGCGCGTGCGGCGGCCGGAGGTCATCGAACAGTTGCGAGGCCTCGCGCCGGAAGCCATGGTCGCGGTGGGCTATGGGCAGATCCTTCCGCAGGCGATTCTCGACATTCCGCCGATGGGAATTCTTAACGTCCACGCTTCCCTGCTCCCGAAATATCGCGGCGCCGCTCCGGTGCAGTGGGCCATCGCGTGCGGCGAAACGCGCACCGGCGTCACCATCATGCGCATCGACGCAGGCCTCGACACAGGCCCGATGCTGCTGAAATGGGAGACGGAGATTGGCGAGGAGGAAACCGCCATGGAGTTGGGCGCACGACTCTCGACCGCCGGGGCTGATCTGTTGGCGCGAGCGCTCGCGGATCTGCCGCACCTGCAGCCGCAGCCTCAGGACGACTCGCATGCGACCCTCGCGCCGATTCTGAAGAAAGACGACGGTCACATCGATTGGTCGATGAGCGCCCGCGAGATCTTGAATCGAACTCGAGGATTTCAGCCGTGGCCGGGGTGCTACGCCTTTTTGCGCGGAAGGCGTCTGCACGTATGGAAAGCACGGGCGGCAGACTTGGCCATTGCCCCTGGGCAGTTGCGCGGGCGGGAGCGCCGCTTGTACGCAGGCTGCGCCGGCGGCGCCATCGAATTGCTGGAAGTTCAATGGGAGGGAAAAAAGAGAATGGAAGCAGGCGCGTTTCTGAACGGATTCCCGATGGAAGCCGATGAGGCGCTCGCATGAACAAGCCGCAAGGGTTCCGCTACGCGTCCGCCTATGCCGGCATTCGTAAAGTGGCCAAGGACGACTTGGCGCTGATTGTTTCAGATTCGCCTGCTTCGGCCGCCGCCGTGTTCACGAAAAATCGCGTCGTCGCCGGGCCGGTGACCGTCGCGCGGCGCAATCTCCGCGCCTCCGGTGGAAAAATGCGCGCCGTGCTGGCCAATGCCGGCAACGCCAATTGCGCCACGCGCACGGCGGAGCAGGTAGCGACGGAGTGCGTCGAGGCTGCGGCGGAAACATTGGAGATTCAGCCGGGCGAAGTGCTGCCGGCCTCCACCGGAGTGATCGGAGTGGAGCTGGACTCGGGTTTGATCTTGCGCGCGCTCCCGGGCCTGCGCTCCGGCCTCTCTCCGGATCGCTTCGACGATGCTGCCGCGGCCATCCTCACAACCGATACCCGTCCGAAGACCGCTTTCGCCGAAATTTGCGGAGCCCGCATCGCTGGAATGGCGAAAGGCTCCGGGATGATTCATCCGCGCATGGCCACCACGCTCGCTTTCGTGATGACTGACGCGACTGTTTCTCCCGCCGCCCTTCGCCTGGCGCTATCAGGCGCGATAGAGCGCAGCTTCCATCGCATCTCCGTCGATGGTGACACCTCCACCAACGACACCGTGGCTGTGTTCGCAAACGGAGTCTCGCGGGTCCGTCCGCGCGCCAAAGAGTTTGAGGGTGCGCTGGCCGAAGTCTTGGAATCGCTGGCGGTCCAAATCGTGCGCGATGGGGAAGGTGCCCGCAAGCGTGTGACCATTGAGATCGCCGGTGGTCCTAGCGACCGCGCCGCCGAAAGTATGGCCCGGGCTATCGCGAATTCACCGCTGGTGAAGACCGCCATCGCCGGCTCCGACCCCAACTGGGGCCGTATTCTTTCCGCCGCCGGCAATGCGGGCGTCGCATTCGACCCCCGTCAAGTCGACATTGAGATGCAAGGAATCGCGGTTTGCAGAAGCGGGGTCGCGGCCGAGTTTTCCGAAGACGAGCTCAAGCAAAAGCTCGATGGGCCGGAATGCCTCATTCGGTTTGCAATTCGCGGTCGCGGGCGGGGACGCGCGCGTTTTTGGACCTGCGATCTGACCGAGGAGTACATTCGAATTAACGCGAGTTACCGCACGTGAAATTTGCAGTTGCGATCGTCGCCGTCTTGTTGGCCCAGGCGTCCCCTCCGCAGGACATTCCGCAGAATGCTCCCAAAGACGTACTGGATTTCTTCCGCACTGCCGCCGAAACCCTCGCCGACAAAGACGCCGATGGATTCCTGGATCACTTCGATCCCAAAATGCCCGGTTACGGCCAGCTCTCTAGCGACGTGCGGTCGCTGCTTGACCGGTCCGAGGTCTCTTCCAGCATCGAATTCGCATCGGACCAGGGCGATGCCCGCAAGCGCTCGCTCCAGCTCGACTGGCTGCTTCAAATCGATCAGGACCCTCCCCGGCATAAGATCGTGGAGTGCACCATTGAAAAACGGGGAACAAAGTGGAAGATCGTCTCGTTCGATCCCATAGGGTTATTCGGCGGGTAAGGAGCGTCAGAGGCAGGGCGGGCTTCAGCCCGTGCGAGGCTTTAGCCTCGCTGCCAGAGTGCCTATGAGCGTGCTGGAGTTGGACGGTTTAGGAGTCCGGTTTGGACGCCGCGAGATCCTTGCGGATCTGCGGGTTTCGCTCTCCGGCCGCTCCATCGGCCTGCTAGGGCCCAATGGCGCGGGAAAATCAACCCTGATTCAAACTCTGGTGGGATTCTGTCAGCCAAGCTCGGGAACCGCCCGCGTGCTTGGCTACGATATCCGCAGGGATCTTCCACAAATCCGCGCGACCGTCGGCTATATGCCCGAAAACGATGCATTCGTCGCGAACATGACGGCCGTCGCCTTCGTTCGGATGATGGGAGAGCTTTCCGGACTTCCTTCGGACGCCGCTCTGGAACGCGCGCATGAGGCCCTGTTCTACGTCGGCTTAGGCGAAGCGCGCTACCGGCTGCTCGGAACCTATTCGCTCGGGATGAAGCAACTGGCGAAGCTGGCCCAAGCGATTGTCCACGGCCCCAAGCTGTTGATCCTGGATGAACCCACGAACGGCCTCGATCCTCCTGCGCGCCAGCGCATGATCCGGTTGATTCAGCAGATGCGGGATTCAGGCGAAATGAGACTGCTGATCTGCTCCCACCTGCTCCGCGATGTGGAGGAGACGTGCGAGGAGGTGCTGATCTTGAAACAGGGCCGCATCGTCCAGTCTTGCAATCTCGAAGAGGAGCGGCGCGCCAACAGACGCTTCGTGGAATTGGAGGCCGTAGGCCATCATCACGGGTTTTCGGATGCCATGGCGGCCCTGGGCTGTGAGTGCTCCCATCTGGGCCTGGGGCGCTTTCGGATGGTGTTGCCGGAAGGCTTCGAATTGCGCGAAATTTACCGCTGGGCTTCCTCGCGTGAAGTGGAGCTGCGGCGTCTGAACTACCGCCGCGACACGCTAGAAGAGATCTTCATGAAAGCGATGGAGCATTGACCCCATGGCGGTTTACAAGCAGACGTATAAACCGTATGACGGCAGCCAAACGCCGCGCTGGTCGCGCTTTCTAATTCTGGGCCGCTCCAGCTACGGCCGCCTGATGCAGTCGAGGTTTCTCGTCTTGTACTTGATGGCGTGCTTCTTTTTCCCGGTCTTGTGCGCCGTGTTTGTTTATGCGTCTCACAATTTGAGTATTTTGGAGAGTCTCAATATCCCTGCCAGCCGGATTTTCCAAATCAACAATCAATTCTTTGAATTTTATTGTGGATTTCAGGGCGGAATGGCGTGTCTGCTCACTGCCTTCATCGGGCCAGGGCTGGTCGCGCCAGATCTCGCCAATCGCGCACTCCCCCTGTACTTCTCGCGCCCTTTCGGCCGCGCCGAATACGTGGCCGGCAAAATGAGCCTGCTGCTCTATTTGCTCTCATTGATCACATGGATTCCAGGTCTGTTCGTCTTTGGGGTGCAGGCAGAACTGGCCGGCTGGCATTGGACTCGCGATAACGTTTGGATCGCCGGCTCGTTGCTCGCGGGATTGATCATTTGGGATTTATTTCTTGCATTGATGGCGTTAGCGCTCTCCGCCTCGGTGAAATGGAGCCTCGCCGCCGGCGCGCTGATCCTCGGCGTCCTGTTCGCAGGTGGGGGCCTCGCCGCCGCCGTCAATTCCATAGTTCGGACAAATTATGGAAGCCTGCTGGATCTGAGGCAGGTGATGTCGGTGATCTGGTCCCAAATGTTCCGGGACGAACAAGCTACGAACGTTCCCGTAGGGCAGGCATGGATCGCCCTTGCCGCCGCAGCCGCGATCTGCATTTGGTTGCTCGCCCGGCGCGTCAAGGCGTTTGAGGTGGTCAAGTGACCAACCGGGTTGTCTTCGATAACGTCTCGCGCTTCTATGGCGAAGTGCTAGGCGTGAATCGCGTCACGCTTTCGATCCCTCCTGGAATCACCAGCCTCGTGGGTCCCAACGGCTCGGGCAAGACGACTCTGATGAACCTGATGACCGGCCTGGTTCAGCCAACGCGCGGCGAAATCGGCGTGCTTGGCGTTCGACCCAACGATCCCGCGCGGCTCTGCCATCTCGTCGGCTACGCCACGCAATTCGACTCGTTTCCCAAGGGGCTCACCGGCTACGAATTCGTTTATTCCTTCCTGCGATTGTTCGGCTACCCTCACGAGCGCTGCGCAAAGCAGGCGAACGCCGCAATCGCGCGCGTCCGCATGTCCGAAGCCGCGCATCGCAAAGTGGCGGGTTACAGCAAGGGCATGCGTCAGCGCGTCAAACTGGCGCAGGCAATCGCGCACGATCCTCCCGTGCTGGTGCTGGATGAGCCGTTGAACGGTCTCGACCCTCTGGTGCGCAATGAAACCATAGCGCTTTTCCGCGAAATGGCGCACGAAGGCCGCCATGTGATCGTGTCAAGTCACGTATTGCATGAAGTGGACCAGATCTCTGACCAGGTGATTTTATTGAGCAACGGATACGTCGTGGCGGAGGGCCAGATTCAAAGCGTGCGCGGTGAGATTCAGGACCAGCCCATGCAGGTTTGGATTCGCTGTAACCGGCCGGGAGCGCTGGCGTCGAGGCTCTTTGAAATGGATCACGTGGTGGAGGCGCGCCTGGCGGCTGACGGCGCAGGGCTGCTGGTAAAAACTCGCGACGCCGGCCGCTTCTATCGCACGCTGAATCATATTGCGCTCGACGGCATCGACCTGGAGGGTGTGACGCCGGTGGACGACAACGTCAACGCCGTCTATGGATATCTGATAGGCGAGGAGTCGCGATGAACGCGCAAATCGCATCCGTTATCCGGCTCGAGCTGATGAAGACCTTCTTTTCCCGACGCGGACTGTGGGTTTACCTGCTGGCGTTCGCGCCCGCGCTGCTCTATCTGATTCACGCCATCGACGTGACTCGCGATCACGAGCACCGGCAGGCTCTGGCCGCGGCACACCCGGTTGCCACGGAGGCGCTGCGCTCTATTAAGGAGGGCGCGACGGCCGAACAGTTGTTTGGCGCCGCCGGCGAGCCTTACTCCAGCCGAACCATTCCGCAGGGGAGAAGGGCGCGCGCCGGTGGTTTCCGTAATCTGGCGATCTACCAGTACACCGACGGCGACAGCGATTTCACATTCGTCGTGGTGGATGGCCAGGTAGAGCGCATCAATGAGCAGGATCGTTGCAATTTGCAAAAAGACTCGGCCATTTTCGCCACTGTGTTCCAATTCTTCTATCTGCGGCTCGCCGTATTCTTCGGCTGCGCCGGAATCTTCATGAACCTGATCCGTGGAGAAATGCTCGACAAGAGCCTGCACTTCTACCTGCTCGCCCCAATGCGCCGCGAAGTTCTGCTGGGCGGAAAATATTTGGCGGGCCTAATCGCCGCCGTGACCATCTTCGTTACAGGGACTGCTCTTCAGATCGCTGCGCTTTCCTGGCATTTCGATGCAGGCGCCGTGAGCGAATATCTGCGAGGTCCCGGCTGGAGCCACATCGCCGCATATCTGGGCGTGACGGCGCTGGCGTGCGCGGGCTATGGGAGCATTTTTCTCCTGGCTGGACTCCTGTTTCGGAATCCGATTCTTCCGGCCGCCTTTGTGCTGCTCTGGGAAAGCATCAACCTGTTTCTTCCGGCCGCCCTCAAAAAGATCAGCATCATCTTTTACCTGCAGTCGCTCTCTCCAGTGGTGGCTTCGCCCGATCGCGGCCTAAGCCTGTTCCAGCGCCTTCTGATTTCCTCCGCCGAGCCGCCGCGCGCCTGGGTCGCCATAACCGGCCTGTTGATCGTCACTGCGGGAGTGCTCGTATTCTCAGGTTTCCGCTCGCGGAAGCTGGAAATCAACTACGGAACGGAATAGCGTTCGAAGCCCGCCTTGACGGCTGCACAATAAGTTGACGGCTCGTGCCGCACGCGAAGGCGCGAGCCTCTCTGGATACCTCAAGAAGGAACTGGAGCGCGTTGGGGCGCTCCGACCATGCCAGAGTGGTCCGGCTCAAAGACGACCTGGATCCTGCGAGCTCGGGATGAAAGCTCGGTCGTAATTTACGCCGTCTGCCCCTCCCTGCAGCAGCAACCGGGCGCGCTCCACACCACCGATGGTAAGCTCACCAAGGGACAACTGCGCGAATGCACGCCGCTTCACAAGGTCGATGATCCAATAGAAGACACCATGCCCACCAAGCTCAAGCCGGTTGATGTAGCCGTAATTGGCCTGGGAGCGGCCGGAGGCGTGGCGGTGCTGCCGCTGGCGCGCACCGGACTGAAGGTCGCGGGCATCGAAGCGGGAACATGGATGGACCCGCGCTCCTTCCATCCGGACGAAATCTACAACAACGCACGGCGCCTGGTGACCTCCTCTCAGAAAGCACAGCTCGAGCGGCCAACCATCCGTTCCGGCCCCTCGCAGCCGGCGCAACGCTCGCCGTTCCATCCCATGATGAACGCGATCGGCGGGACTTCGATTCACTACTGGGCACAAAGCTGGCGCTTGAATCCATGGGATTTCAAATGCCGCTCCGAAATTGTGAAGCGTTACGGCGTTAGCGCGATCCCGGCCGGCTCGACCCTCGAAGATTGGCCGCTGATGTACGAAGAGCTCGAGCCTTATTACGATCTCGTCGAGTACGAAATCGGCGTGTCGGGCAAGGCCGGAAACATTCAGGGAGCCATGGATCCGCAAGGCAACCTGTTCGAGGGGCCGCGCCGCCGCGAATATCCGATGCCACCTTTGCGCGAGACCGAATTTACGCAGCGAATGGCCGCCGCCGCGCGGCAGCTCGGATGGAAGCCGTTTCGTCCGCCGGCAGCGATCAATTCCCAGTCTTATAAGGGCCGGGCCGCGTGTGGATATCACGGCTACTGCGACCGCGGCGGATGCCATTTGAGCGCCAAAAATTCGACGGCGGTAACCACTATCCCAGCCGCTCTAAAGACCCGCCACCTGACGATTTACGACCGCGCCCACGTCACGCGTATTGTGGCGGCAAGCGATGGTAAAGCCGCGGGCGTCCAATACATGAGAGACCGCAGGGAATATTTTCAGCCGGCCAAAGTCGTGCTGCTCGCTTCTTACACCTACGAGAACACGCGCCTGTTGCTGCTTTCCAAATCGCCGGCATATCCCAACGGTTTATCGAACAAGCATGGCCAGGTAGGTAAGCATTATTTCGGCCATTGGGTGGACGCCGTCGGCGCGCTGTTTCCCTTCGATGTGAACCTTTGGTACGGCACGCCGGCGCAGGGCGTCGCCGTGGACGATTGGGCCGATGACAACTACGACCATTCCGCTTCGGGCTTTGTTGGGGGAACGACACTGCACGTACGCACAGAGCGGCACCCCATAGAGGCGGCGGATTCCATCACATTCGGGCGCGCTCCGATGTGGGGCGCCAAGTGGAAGGCCTTCGTTCACGAAAACGCCGCGCGGTACGCAAACACCTATTTGCAGACTTCGAGCTTTCCCTACGAAGAGACGTTCCTCGACCTGGACGATGAAGTGAAGGATCCCGTGGGCGACCCGGTTTGCCGCATTACGACTGCGCCGCGCGCCAATGAGCAGCGTGCGGCGCTATTCGCCCAAACCAAAATGGAAGAGTGGTTCCGCGCCGCGGGCGCCATCGACGTTACGAAGACTGTTCCCGCCGGCCCTGGCGTGTCCACGCACGCATACGGCGGAACGCGCATGGGCGACAATCCCGAAACCAACGTCGCCAATCGCTGGGGCTTTTCGCACGAGGTCCCCAATCTAGGAATCCTTGGCGCATCTTTAATGGGTTTCAGCGGCGCACGCAATCCGACCCTAACTGTCCAGGCACTGGCTTGGCGCACAGCGGAATACCTCGTGAAGAATTGGAAATCGATAGCGGCATAGTTGCCGCAGCTTGCTACTCCAATTGCTTATGAAACCGGCGGACGCTCATCCACAGCACAATCACACCCAGTCCGCCCAGCGCCAATAGATCCGGCCACAATGTATCGATACCCGAGCCTCTTAGGAAAATGCCGCGGACGATTTCCATGAAGTAGCGCATCGGATTGAGATATGTGAACCATTGCACGATTTCCGGCATGTTGCGAATGGGGAAAGTAAAGCCGCTGAGCATCATGAATGGTTGAAAGAGCAGGAACGTCGACATATTGGCCTGCTGCTGCGTGCGCGAAATAGTGGAAATGTACAGGCCCGCGCCAAGAGTTGTCAGGATGAAAAGGAAAGCCGCGAAGCACAACAGCCCGAAGTTCCCTGCGAACGGGACCCGAAAAATCACGAGCGATGCGGTCACCACCAGGATCATGTCCCAGAAGCCGATGGCGACAAAGGGCAGCGTCTTTCCCAAGATAAGTTCAAGGGGTCGGATCGGCGTCACCATCAACTGCTCCATCGTGCCGATCTCCTTTTCGCGGACGATCGCCATGGCGGTGAGCGACAGCGTGACGAGCATGATGATGTTCACCACCACGCCAGGTACGAAATAATTGCGGCTGCGCAAATCGGGATTGAACCAGACGCGCGTTCGCGTGTCGACTTGCGGAACGGCGGGATGGAGCGGCTCCGCGGCCGCAACGAGTTTGACGCGCTGGCGCTGAGTCATCACTTGGCTCGCGTAGCGTTGGATGGCCTGGCCGGAGTAAGCGGAGACGATCGAGGCGGTATTGGAATTGGTCCCGTCCAAAAGCACCTGGACGCCAGCCGTGCGTCCGCGCTGCACGTCGCGCGCAAAGCCGGGCAGGACGCGCACCACGCCATCCACTTTGCCGCGGTCGAGCAACTCCTGCATCTCCGGCTCGCTGTTGGGAGTCGCAGCGATGACGAAGCGGCCGGAGCCTTCGAATTCTGAAAGCAGCTCACGGCTCTGCGGCGTGCGGTCTTGATCCATCCAGGCAATCCGCGCGGAATCGACATCCAGATTCACCGCAAATCCGTAAATCAGCAATTGGATCAGGGGCGGCAGGAACAGCATCGTGCGCGCGCGTGGGTCGCGCAGGGTTTGTATAAATTCCTTCCGAATCATTCGCCGCAGACGTTGTCTCATGAAGATTTCCCCCTCACGCCACTTTCTGCCGGAGCTTCCGCGTTGCGAAATAGAAGATTCCGACTCCGTACGCTACCAGCAGCAGGAAGTCGAACCACAACAGCTCCAGGCCAACTCCTTTCAGGAAAATTCCCTTCACCATATCGATGAAGTACCGGGCCGGTACAAACAGAGCCAGAAATTGAATCACGTACGGCATATTGCCGAGCGAATAAATGAACCCCGACAGCAAAAAGGCGGGCAGGAACGAGGTCAGGGTGCTGAGCTGATAAGCCGCCAATTGGGTGCGGTTGGCGGCGGAAATGAAGAGTCCCCAGGCAAGCGCGCCAAATAGAAATACTCCACTTGCCGTGAACAGCAGCAGCCAGTTTCCTTTCATGGGCACGTGGAAGACGCCCAGGCCCACAACCAGAGAGATCAACATGTCCACCAGGCCCAAAACAAAATAGGCGGATAATTTCCCGAGCGCCATTTCCATGGGCCGGACAGGCGTGGACAGCAACTGCTCCATGGTTCCGTTTTCCCACTCGCGCGCGATGGTCAACGACGTGAGCATACCCGCGATGATCATCAGAATCACGGCGATCAAGCCGGGGACGATGTAGTCGCGCGAAACCAGGTTGGTGTTGTACCAGACGCGCACCTGTGCCTCCACCGGGGCCCCGAGCGCGCTTCCTGTGCGCTGAATCTGGGCCTGTTGCCGCTGCCGTTCCGCGTAGGTTTGAATCAGACCTTCCGCGTAGCCCTTGGCGATCGAAGCGGTGTTGGAGTCGCTACCGTCCACCAGCAACTGCACCTGCGCTGTTTTTCCGGCTGACAAATTCTTCGAGTAATCGCTGGGAATCACAACGCCAAGAAGCGCCCGGCGCGAATCCATGTCTTTCTCGATCGGCGAATAGCCTCGGACTTCGCCAATGATCTCGAAATACCGCGAGCCGCGAAAATCTTTGATGAGGGAGTCGCTGACCGGGGTCCGGTCCAGATCGTAAATGACCGTGGGGATACGGTCCACATCAAGACTCAACGCATAACCGAACAGCAGGAGCATGAGCACTGGTTGCGCGATAGCCGCAATCAAGCTGCGCGCATCACGGAGAATATGGAGAAATTCTTTGCGGGCAATGGCTCTGGTTCTGCGCAGACTCATGCGGCTGCTTGCTCCTCTCTTTCGATGAGGCTCACGAACACGTCTTCCATGGAGGGTGAAATCGGCTCCATGTTTGCAATCCGAATATTCTTGGATGCCAAGACGGCGCGGATGGTCTCCTCGGCGCGGCTTTCATCCTCTACTTTCACGTGCAGACCGCCGCCGAAAACCGCTACGTCGAGGATTCCAGGCTGCCCGCCAAGCGAGGTGAGGCTTCCAAACAGATCCGAGGTTTCCAAGGTCAGCAAATGGCCGGCGCCCAGGGAAGCTTTGAGCTCCGCCGGCGAGCCGAGCGCGATTACCCGGCCGGCATACATCAACGCCAGGCGATGGCAGTATTCGGCCTCGTCCATGTAATGAGTGGTGACAAACACGGTCTGGCCGGCTTCGGAGAGCTGGTAGATCAAGTCCCAAAAATTGCGGCGGGCGATAGGGTCGACGCCACTGGTAGGTTCGTCCAAAAACAGAATCGGCGGCTGATGCAGGATCGCACACCCCAGCGCGAGGCGCTGCTTCCATCCTCCGGAGAGCAGGCGCGTCATCGTCTTTCGCTTCTCTTCGAGGCCGGCCATCTGAAGCACATAGTCGCGCCGTGACGGGAGTTCCGCGTCGCTCACGCCATAGACGCCGCCGAAGAATTCGATGTTTTCTTCCACGGTGAGATCGTCGTAAAGCGAGAATTTCTGCGACATGTATCCGATGTTCTGGCGGATCTCCTCCGATTGCGTGGCGACATCGAAGCCGTGCACGGTGGCGCGGCCTGAAGTGGGGGCGAGCAGTCCGCATAGAATGCGGATTGTGGTGGATTTGCCCGCGCCGTTGGGCCCGAGGAAGCCGAAGATTTCGCCGGGCGCAACTTCCAGGGAGACGCGATCCACAGCGACGAAATCGCCAAAACGCTTGACGAGGCTGTTGAGCTTTACTGCTGGGCCCTGGTTCTGGTTAGGCTGCATGCGTCAACTCCTCTTCCTGACGGACCAGGGCTATGAAGACATCCTCAAGAGACGGCATGATTCGCTGCCAGGTGAACGGCGTCACGGCGGTCAGTTCCTCGGCATGGACGACACGCTCGTCCAGAATCAATCGCAGATCCTCGCCCGCGGGCAGTACGCTCAATACACCGTGCCGGCTTTGAAGCGCTTCGCGGGTCTTGCGCGCATCGGCGGAATGGATTTTGTAGTAGGCATGGTCCAGATCGTTGCGCAGCGTGCGGGGGGCATCGCAGCGGATCATGCGGCCGCGATGCATCAGGCCTACCCGATTGGCGCGCTCGGCTTCATCCAGGTACGCCGTGGCCACGAACACCGTGAGGCCGTCCGTCACAAGCTGATACAGGATCGCCCAGAAGTCGCGGCGCGAAACGGGATCGACTCCGTTGGTGGGCTCGTCCAAAAAGAGCACCCGCGGCTTGTGGAGCAACGTGCACACAAGAGCGAGCTTTTGCTTCATGCCTCCGGAGAGCTTGGCGGCGCCTCGCTTGCGGAAAGGCTCCAAGCGGGCCATGCGCAGCAAACGCTCGGTAAGCTCCTGCCGCTCGCGCCCGATAATTCCGAACAGATCGGCGTAAAAAGCCATGTTCTCGTCGACCGTCAGGTCGCCATACAGACCAAAGCGCTGCGCCATGTAGCCGATCTGGTCCTTCACGGCGTCGGGTTCCTTGGCGACTTCGTGACCCGCCACTACCACGGAACCTTCGGTGGGATCCATCAAGCCGCAGAGAAGCCGCAAAGTGGTGGTCTTGCCCGCGCCGTCCGGCCCGACCAGCCCGAAAATTTCGCCTTCGGCGATTTCGAGGTTCAGGTGGTCGACGGCGGTCAGGTCCGCGAACCGGCGCGTCAGGTTTTTGGCCTGGATGATGGTCACAAAACGATCTCCGCGTCTACAGGCATGTTGTTCTTCAGCTCATGCTCCTTGTTATCCACGTCGATCTTGATCCGATACACCAGCTTCACGCGCTCCTCCTTGGTCTGAATCTGCTTGGGCGTGAATTCGGCTTCGGGAGAGATGAAAGAGATGTGGCCCATGTAGTCTTTATTGGCGAAGGAATCGGTGCGCAACTTCACAGGCTGGCCTAATTTCACGCGCCCCAAGTCGGTTTCGTTGATATAGGCGCGGAGCCAGGGATGGTCGAGATCGCCGAGCGTGACCACTGTGGTTCCCGCGGCGAGGACCTCGCCCACTTCCGCGGACTTCACCTCGATTACGCCGTCCATGGGGGCCGCGATTACAGTGTCGTCGATTTGCGTTTTGGTGATGCCAACCTGGGCGCGGGCGCGATCGATGTCGCTCTTACGCTGGGCTAGTTCTTGTTGCTTGCGTTGCAGCTCCAAGCGATTGGCTTCGGCATTGCGGACGGCCGCCTGAGCCCGCACGACCGCGGCCCGCTGTCCCTCGATCTCCTCCTTGCGCGGCCCTTCCTTTACCAGTGCGAAACGCTCCTGAGCTTGCCGGAGCTGAGCTTGAGTGCTGTCGTATTTGGCGCGCGCTTGATCGAACTGAGACGTCGAGATGTCTTCGTTCTTGTAAAGCCTCTGCGCGCGATCCCAGTCCTGGCGTGCAGCGTCGTTCCAGGCGACGGAGTCGTTTACGGCGGCCTGCGCCTGTTGGATTTCCTGCTGGCGGCTGCCGGCGAGAAGCTCGTCCAGTTTCGCTTGCTGTTGATTTAGTTCCGCGCGGCGCGTGGCGACATCGCTTTCGAGCGTGGCTTTCTGAAATTCGATGGAGGTTTCGAGTTGCTGATAGGCCGACTCCGCGTTGACCACCGCAGCTTCGTCACGCAGAAGCTGCTGCTGGAGTTGAGCCGAGTCGAGCCGGGCGATGATGTCGCCCTTCTTCACCCAGTCGCCTTCGCGGACGTTCCGCTCGGTGAGCTTGCCCGCGATCTTGAAAGATAAATCGACCTCGGTTAGCTCCACATTCCCGGAGACGAGAATGCGGGAGCCGTCTCGCGCGAAGACGCCGGTACGCCACATCCACGCCCCGGCTCCCAGGGCCGCAAGTATCAGAATGAGAAAGATTCGTTTCTTCATTGGTTCACATACTCCGAAACGGTTCCCGTGGCTGTCGCCAGGTCGATGCGCGCGAGGTTATGCGCATAGATCGCGGCGGTTTGATTGTCTTGCGCCCGGATCAAGCGGGTCTGGGCGTCGGTTACTTCGAGAGAATTTGCGACGCCCGCCTGGTAGCGGCGCTGCGCCTGCGCGAGCTCGTTTTGGGCGAGCGCCAAACCATCTCGCGCCGTGGCCACCTGCGCTTCGGCGCTTCGCAGGCTGTCGAGCGCCAGTCGCACGTCAAGCTCGATCTGCTGTTGCAAATCGTGCGTACGGGTGCGCTCCTGCAGATATTGGGAATAGCTCTCGTTACGGCGAGCGTCGCGGCGCATGCCATCGAACAGCGGGACCTTCAGCGCGACTCCATATTCGCGAGTAGGCCGCGCATTATCGATCTGCAGGCCGATGGTTCCGTAGTTGCCGAACGCTTGAACAGAGGGCAGCCGCTCGGCGGCGACCGAGCCGTAGTTCAATCGGGCGGTTTCTTCGCGCTGCTCCTGAGCCTTGAGGTCGGATCGATCCTGACGGGCGGTGTTTAGCGAGGCCTCCAGATCGGCGACGTTCACTTCCCTGTAAGCAAGCTTGTCGGTGAACTCAACGTTGGCCTCCAGGCTTACGCCCATGGTGCGCATGAGTTGCAGGACGGCGCGGCGGCGGTCATTTTCCGACACAATAAGCCGCTGCCGATCGTTGGCAAGCTGCACCTGCGCGCGAGTGACCTCTATACCCGTGCCAGTGCCGGCGTTCTTCTGCGATTGAGCCAAGCGTTCCAGCGCCATTGAAAGATCGACGTTGGCCCGCGCAGTTTCCAGATCCGCGTCGGCGCGAAGGCTGGCAAGATACGCCCGCGAAACTTGGTCGGACACCTGATCCTTCGTCGTGTTCATGTCCGAGCGAGTGGCTAATAGAGACATCCGCGAAGCCTGATACTTGCGGATATCCGAGTAGCTGAACACGGATTGCTGGACCGTGGCGCGCGCATCGAATACTGTGAAAGGCCCAGCGATGGAGGGAATCGAGAAACCAGGGACCGGCACCGCGAAGTTGATGCCGAAGGCTTTCAGGTTGACGGTCTCGTTGTACTCCTGTATTTGACCGTCGATGCCGGGGAGAAACGCCGCACGCGCTTCGGTGATGCGGTCTTCCGCTTGGCGGACGAACTGCTGAGCCAACGCTACTTTGGCGCTGCCCTCGGGCGTGACGGCGATTTCCACGGCATGCTTGAGGCTCAGCTCCAGCGTGCCCTGAGCGACGGCCGGCGATTCCCGCGTGCTTTGGCCGGCGGCAAACCAAAACGGGATGAAAAGCATAATGGCGGCGCGCATTTATATTCCCCTTTCGGCCAACGCAGGCTCAGCCTCCGTGGCGGAATCGATTCCGGCTTCGGCCGGAGACTGAAATTCGGGCGCGGGTGAACGGAACCCGGCGGCGAGGAATGCAAGGGCGCGTTCCACGAGCGCCTTGCGGTCTGAGACGTCGCACAAGCCGCCGCTGATCTCGGGCAGCACTTGCGCCCAACTCAAGATGTGGGTCATGACGCCGGCCGCGAAGTACAGCCGCCACTGCCGCTCGGCGGGCGGCAGATCCGGGAGCGCCTTGGCCAGCTCCAGGTAAAAGCGCCGGGCGATGTGCTGAAGGTGTTTCTTGTAAAGCCGCTCAAAGAACTGGTTCGGCTCCGATAAGATGCGCCCCACCAGTGGAATCACGGCCTCCGTTTTGAGCTCCAAGACGGGCTGAAGAAACGAAGCCAAGATCTGCTCAACCGTTGGGTTCGGGCCCGCATTATCAAGCATTTCCAGGCGTCTCCGGTTGACAGGCTCCATGCGGCGGGCGATCACAGCGTCGATCAGGGCGTCTTTCGATTGGAAATGGTAGTTCACGGCCGCCAGGTTCACCTGCGCTTCGGCGGTGATGTCGCGGAGTGAAGTGGAATCGAACCCTTTGAGCCCGAACAACTTCTCGGCGGCGTCGAGGATTTTGGACTTGGTGTCGGTCCGTTCATTCATACGTTCGTTTAAAGCATACGATTGATTAGGTGGCATGTCAACAGGAATTTTTGTCGAATTCTCACGACATGAGAGCGACCATAGACAAAGGGAGATCGAGTGGTAATACCCAAGGCTTTGCGGGCGGGCTAAGCCGCATCCGTAGCCGGGCCCCTCGCCTCGTCGCTTAAGCGAGGCTTCGCATCCCCAACCAGAGTGCTTGCTATCCTAAAACACGTTAATCCTATGCGGTACTCTTTGTTGGCCGTTCTATGTTTATTCGCCTTACGGGCTTTTCCTGCGTCTCTTCCGACCGTCGCCAACTCAGGCGATGAGCACCGGTTGCGCCTCTATCACACGCATACGGGCGAACATCTCGACGTGGTGTATCGGATCGGCGATCTGTACGTCCCACAGGCGCTGGAGGCGCTGGATCGCTTTCTGCGCGACCACCGCACCGGAGATGTTCCTCATTACAACCCACGGCTGTTCGATCTGCTTTCCGACCTGACGGCTGCGGTGGGACGCGCTAACGATGAAATCCACGTGCTTTGCGGGTATCGCTCGCACTGGAGCAATGAATTCCTCCGGCGCACCACCACCGGCGTGGCGAAACACAGCTTGCACATGCAAGCGGAAGCCATCGACATACGGCTACCGGGAACCAAGACCTCGGTCTTTCGGGATGCAGCTCTGGCTCTGCATCGGGGCGGAGTGGGATACTATGCCTCGTCAGATTTCATCCACGTGGATGTGGGCCGGGTGCGGCGTTGGTGAGCTGGCGATAAAGAGGTTCATCGAGGCCGTAGATGTCATCGAAGAAGTGAGGCACGCCATCCTCGCCGACGACGGTGGTTTGATAGACGATGTGCACCGGGATGTGGTGAGATAAGTTCACCTGGCGCGCCAATGCCCCCGAGCTCATCGCCGCGAGAATCCGTTCCTTTGTCCACCCGGGGCGATCTTGCAAGACCCAAGCAGCCAACACGGCGGCTTTCTCCACGCGGATGCACCCGTGACTGAAATCCCTTCTCGCGTGGGCAAACAGGCTCCTGGATGGCGTGTCGTGCAGATAGACGTCGTGGGAGTTGGGAAGAACGAATTTCAAGCCGCCGAGCGCGTTCTTTGGGCCGGGGCGCTGGCGGATTTGAAACGCACCGCGGCGGAGACCGTTCAGGATTTCATTCGAGACGCGCCCGGTTGAAACAACGGCGCCGGCGGAATTCGTGACCTCGAAATTGTTATTTGAGAGATAGGAAACATCGTTTTCGATTTCTGGAATCAGCTCTTTGTGCTGGATGCTGGGCGGCACGTTCCAATAGGGGCGGAAGATCAGGTACTCCATATCCGCGCTGAATTGCGGAGTGTGAAAGCCGTGGGCTTTCCCCACCACCACTTTCATTGCAAGCTGGGTTTTGCCGGAAGCATCGAGCGCGCGGAGGCGGAATTCGGGAATATTAACGACTATTGATGGCCCAGGCTGGTCGTGCGGAAGCCATCGCCAGCGCTCCATGGCTAGTTGGATTTGGCGGATGCGATGCCTCTGTTCGCCTAGTGTTTTCAAGCCATGGGGTTTCTCGCCAGCATCTTCCCCGGAGAGCTGCTGGTAATCCGCTAGCGCCTCACGGAGCCGACCAAAATCTTCGAATGGCGGATCGAGCTCTTGAAAAGCTGCGTTTGGGTCATTTGAAGACGCCAGGCGCTGAAAGACCCAGCGCGCGATATCCGCGTCGCGGGGCGGATCGGGGTTAGCGCGGCCGAAGCGCCGATCAGAGGCATATCTCAGGACAGCAGCGCTCAGCTCTGAATTGAACTGGCCGGGAGAAAGCGCGCCAGTCTGCAAAGCGGCGAGTCGCGCGTCCCAAAGCGGCCCGTCGTAGTCTTGTGAATTGAGACCTTCCGAGGCGGCATCTTTCAGGATGCTGACGATTTGCAGCGCCTGCGGAGTGGGGGTGATGCTGCGAATCCAGATTGCCTCGGGCGAGTCATTATTTGTCGCACCGGGGTTGGTCGCATCGGGCGAAAGCGCCAGCCATATCAGGAGCGCTCCGGCCGAGAATAGGGTCCGGTACCGCATCCTGCTTTGGATTATGCAATCAGGCTGCCAAAACTGTGGGGTATTGGCAACAGCCTGATGGCCACAAACGTACACGGAGGCTGTACAAGCTAATGGCGCTCGAAACGACTTACACCAAACTGCGGGCCGAGTTGGCCGCGGTTCTCGACCGGGTGACCGCGGATCAGGAGATTGTGATTGTCCGCCGGAGGGGAGCCAGGGATGTGGCCATGATCCCAGCGGAAGAGTTATCCAGCCTGATGGAAACGGCTCACCTACTACGGTCGCCCAAGAATGCGCAGCGCCTCTTGAGGGCTCTCAGGCGCGCGGAGCGCGGCGGAGGCAAGTTTTCGTCGATTGCAAGGCTGCGCCGCGAGGCTGGACTTGCCGCGAAGTCTTGACCGAGAAGCGATCTTCCATCCCGAATTTCGCGAGGATCTTCGATATCGGGTAAGCGCCGACAGGAAAGTTGCTTTGAGGATCCTCGAACTCGTAGAGGCCATCCTGCACGATCCCTTCACGGGCATCGGTAAACCGGAGCCACTAAAATATGCACTGGCCGGGGCCTGGTCGCGCCGGATCACGCAGGAGCACCGGCTTGTGTATAGAGTGAGCGAGAAGCGAATCGACTTCCTGCAGGCGCGCTATCACTATTGAGGCCGACCCGCCTCACCTTTTGGTTTGAAGTTGGTGGTAGCCAAGTCGCTTGCGCGCTTCGGTCAGCGATATGCCATCGTTCACAAACGCGCGGATTTGGGCTTCGGCGCGGTCGATTTCCTCGGCAGCGGCGAGGATTTTGTCCTCATGCTGCTTGGGGATGACCACAACGCCGTCGGAATCGCCGCGCAGAAGGTCGCCCGGATGAACCCGCGCATCGCCGATATTCACAGGGCAGCTCATCGCTTCCACCTGCACACGATCCTTGCCGGTTCGCATGGAATAACTGCGGCTGTAGATGGGATAGCCGAGGTCGCGCGAAAGGTGGGTGTCGCGGCAGGCGCCGTCGATCACCGTGCCTGAGACTCCGCGCTTGTGTGCGACCCAGGTAAGTATGTCGCCCCAGACGGTGGCGTTTTCACGGCCACCATTGTCGAGCACGACTACGCCGCCGGGAGCGACATCATCAATGTAATCGCCTACGGTTCCCGGAGGCAATCCGGCAGGCCCGTAGAGGATCGTGAAGGCGCGGCCGGTCATCCGGAAGCGGTTGTCGAGCGGCTTGATTCCGAGGCACTGACCGGCGATTCCGAGGCGGTCGAGCGCGTCGCTGAGGGAAGTGGTATCGAGCTTCGCAGCGCGGAGGAGATTCGTATCGTCAGACATGGTTTATCGGTTCGGCATGACCGCTCCCTCACGGTCGCGGCTCTTCAACATGTCTTCGTAGTTGGCGCCCATGACCTGGCTGATGGGCTGGCCTTCGCGGATGGCTTGGGCCATGGCTTCTTCGCGAGCCATGATTTGCTCGGCAGTCTCGATTACTCGTTCAATTTCGGCCGCGGCGATGAAGACGACGGCGCTCGCGTCGGCGATCGCATAGTCGCCGGGGGAGACGATGATGTCGCCTACCTGGATCGGCTGATTCGTGGCGAGTTCAACGATGCGGCCGCGCGCGGTTTTCGCGGTGGCGTTGCGGGCGAAGACAGGGAAATCCAGGCGGCGGCTATCGTCGATGTCGCGAACCGGGCCTTCCACGATTACGCCGGCGACGCCACGCACTTTGGCGCCGAGCGATAGGTTGCCGCCCCAGGATGCGGCGTCGAGGCCGGTGCGTTGCTCGATGACGAGGATGTCGCCGGGATCGGCGGACTCGATCGCAGCGGTGCAGAGGTGGCGCGTGTTGGCGCGGCCTTCGGCGCGATCCAACTTGACCGTGAGCACCCGGCCAGCGATGCGGCGGTCGGTCGAGAAGCGCTGGATTCCCGTGACAGCGCCCTTCAGACTGAGTTTGTCTAGTGCATCGGAGACGGCGCAGGAGTCCATCCGCGCGAGCCGTTCAACGTTACTCATTCCCAGTACACGAACGCCATGGCGTTTCCGGTTCCGGCTTCCGAGCGGTAACAGGGCACGTAATCGATCTGGTGATAGTTCCGGCCGGCGGCGTTCATCGCCGCGATCACGGGGTACCAGTTCTTGATTTCGGCGGTGCCGACCTTGAACACGTTTTCGGGGATTTCTTCGAGGGCCTTTTCGTCGCCCTTGGCCATGCCTTTAATGATTTGCTGATCCAATTCCTCGTCAATCACGAAATGGCTCAGCCCTCCGGAAGCCATCAGCGCCACGCGGCTAAAGCCGTCAAATTTCTCAATGGCTCGGTGGAGCGCGCGGCCGAGATCCAGGCATCGCCGGTTCTTGGGCACGTTGTGGGGGAAATGAACGTTCAAGATGATTGGCACGCTGGGCGGGGGCTGATCGCCCAAGATGGAGTGATAGAGAAAGCCGTAGGCATGAGGAATGCCTCCGCGGGGCGCTGATTTCGGTGTGATGTCGGATTGCGCGAGGTCGAAGTTTTCGCCGGCGAGCGAGTTCAGAATATGATCCGCGAGCGCGGTGGCGCCTTGGTACGAGGTTCCTTCTTCCGGAGCGTTGCCCGGCTCCGCGATATTCAAGCCTGGCTGGTCTTCGTGCAGATGCTGAACGTTGCGGATCTGCGCTCCGCGATAGACCGTGATGGAGGGCGTCAGGCCCTCGTCGAAAAACTCGCGCTGATCGTTGCCGACAATGACCACGGCGTCCGGATTCACTTGCTTGAATTTCCGCCCGAGCGCTTCCATCGCGGCGCGGCAGCTCTTGTGACGTTCGCGCCGCGTCTCGACATCGACCTCGGAGGCGAAGCCGGGCGCACGAGCGTTCAACAGCGATTCGTAATCGTAGGTTTTTCCGCGAAACCAGTGTCTCTTGTTCTCCCGGTCGGCTTGGGCGCGAAGGTCCCACTGCTCGGGGGGAGTGGAGAGCAGGGGGCCGTGCGAGCTTCCGATGCCTAATACAATTTCTGCCATCAAAGTTCTCCTGAAGCTATCCGTTGTCAGCTGACGACTATCTTTCCGGGCGCCAGCGGGAAAAGTGGCGCTCCAATCTTTCCGCGGCCGCCGTCAAAAGAATTCCCGCGAACGCGATGATCAAGACTCCCACAAACAACGTGTCAGTGGCGAACGTTTGCCCACCGTAGGCGACCATAAAACCTATTCCCTGGCTTCCGCCGAACATTTCGCCGACCACGACGCCGATCAGCCCGATCGCCACGCCCTGACGCAAGCCGGTCAAAATGAACGGCACGGCTCCGGGTACGGCCACTGTGGTGAAGATTTGCCAATCTGACGCACAGTAGGCGCGGGCGGCCCGCAGCAGATCGGCATCGGTGGCGCGGATGCCGCCTATGGTGTTCACCAAGACGGGAAAAAACGCCGAAATAAACACAATGAACACTTTGGACCACATCCCGATGCCGAACCAGATGATGATCAGCGGCACCATGGCGACGCGCGGTGTGGCGTAGAGGGCATTGAGGAACGGGCCGATGATCATGTCCACGCGGCGGTACCAGCCGACCATCACACCAACCACGACGCCCGCGACGGAGGCGAGGATGAAACCGATGGCGAAATTGACACCGCTGTAGCGGAGATCGGAGAGAAGCTGACCATGCGCAGCGGCATCCCAGAACCGTGCGGCGATGGCTGACGGCCCGCTGAAGAATAACGGCGAGATTTTGCCCGCCGACCAGAAGGCCTGCCAGATGGCGAGCGTCAGCGCAACGGCGCCTCCGCCGAGAATAAGCGATTCGTTGCGCTTGTAGAACCCGGCCTGTTTCTTCACACCGCCATTCCAATCCGCTCCGGCTTTTCTTCCACCAACTGCCAGATTGCGTCTTCGATTTCGAGAAAATGCGGATCGCGCTTCAAGCTCAGGGTTCGCGGGCGCCCGAAGGGGATGCGGAAGACGTCCTTGACTCGGCCAGGCCGGGCGCTCATGACCACGACACGATCCGCGAGATAGATCGCCTCATTGATCTGATGGGTGATGAAGAGCACGGTTTTGCGGGCCTGGCTCCAGATCTTGAGCAACTCGGACTGCATGAATTCGCGGGTCTGAGCGTCGAGCGCGGCGAAGGGCTCGTCCATGAGCAGAACCTTCGGATCGGCCGCTAACGCGCGCGCCAGGTTCACCCGCTGCTGCATGCCGCCGGAAAGCTCGGATGGATAGTGGCGCTCGAATCCGGTCAAGCCCACCAGCTTGATGAAATAGTCGCAGCGCTCCTGCATTTGGGCTTTGTCGAAGCGCCTTTGGAGCTCCATTCCATAACGGACGTTGCCGGCGATGGTGCGCCAGGGCAAGAGGCTGGAATGCTGAAAGACCACAGCGCGGTCGACGCCGGGTCCGTCAACGCGCTTGGCGTCGATGGCCACGGAACCCTGCTCGTACGGCAGCAACCCGGCGACGATGTTGAGCAGCGTGGTTTTGCCGCAGCCGCTGGGGCCGACGATGGCCATGAATTCGCCATCTTCCACGGAAAAGCTGACGTCCGAGAGAGCCAACATCTCGCGCGAATCGCGCCAGTACCGCTTTGTGAGACGCTCGACCGCGAGTTTAACCATCCTGAGAGCCGCGAGAAAGTTAGATTATCACACGAACTGCGGTGTTGCCGTTGATGGCCTCGCGAGGTGGGGCTAAAGCCCTGCGGGTTCGGAGCTTTAAACGGCACGGCTGAAGCCGTCCCCGGATACAAGCTGCTGATCACCCTGGCTGAAATTGGCCCTGTTACGAGCTGACTCCCTTGGCTTGGCCCGCATCGAGCTTGAACAGCGTCTTGGCGTTGTCTTCGAAGATCAATTTTTTCTCTGCGGCGCTTAGGAAATCGAAGCCTTCGATGATGTGGCGGGTTTCGTCCAGCCAGCGTCCGGTGCGGGGATCTTTCACTGTGCCGACGCCGGGGCGTTCGGTGCCGAAGAGGCACCGGTCGGCGCCGACGGTTTTGAACAGCAATTCCAGCGCATCGCGAGAATAGAGAACGGTGTCGTACCAGAGATTGCGCATGCGGTCCTGGAAACGCTCGCCGCCGCGCCGGAGGAAGCTGGCCTCAAAGCGGGCGAATTGATACGGAATCGCGCCGCCGCCATGGGAGACCAGGATCTTCAGCGTGGGAAAATCCTTGAACACATTCGAAGAGAGCAACGACACCACGGCGATGCTTTCCTCATTGATGAAATGCAGGGAATAGGTCAATCGCTCTGAGCAGCAGCCGGCTGAGTGGATGTGGCCGGCGACGTCGAGCTCGACCAGTTTTTCGTATAGGGGATACCAGTAACGGTCGCCCAGAGGAGGCGTTTCGATGCCGCTGCATTCGCCAGGATCAGGGTTGATGAGGCAGCCGACGAATCCATGTTGTTTCACGCAGCGCTCCAGCTCCGGAATGCAATTTTTGGGGCTGATGCCGGGGCCTTGCGGCAATCCGCAGACTCCGCGGAAAGTGTTGGGATAGAGCGCGCATTGCCGCGCGATGATGTTGTTGGTTTCTTCGATATACCAGGTGACCAGCTTGTTGCTCTCGCGGTGCATCATCTGGTAAGGACGCGGCGAGATCAACTGCAGGTCCGTGCCGGCTTCTTTTAGCTGCTCCAGGTGCGAAGAGCCGCCGAACACCGGCTTGTTCAGGGCTTGGATGATGTCGTCGTCGGTGGCTCCGGCGCTGCCGCGTCCATGCGCGCCGCGGTGCGCCAGGATTCCCGCTTTGTAAACGTACAGACTGTCCGGCGCCGTGACGTGGGCGTGCGAATCGATAACCATTGCTTTCTTAACCTCGAGGCGAGAAGTGCGAAGGTTAGGTTATCACAGCGGCTGCCGGGCTTTGCTCGGTGTCGGGTAGTTCGTTGGCCGCAGAGCCGCGCCGAAGCGCGGCTGCAGGCTGAAAGCCAGACCCCACGCGGCGGAGTTAGAACGAAATTCGTCCTGAAATCTGCAACTGCCTGGCGCCGTAGATGGTCGTACTGGTTTGCGTCACGCTCGGGAAGGCGGGATTCGGCACTACGCAAGCGTTTGTGTGTCCCGCGCAGAGCCCCGTGCCTGCATTGGTGAAGTTGAACGAATTCGGAGGAGAGCCGGGCCCCACGCCGGTGATGTTGGTGTGGTTGAAGATATTGAACGCTTCCCCCACCAGCGAGAGCTTCACGCGCTCTCCAAACTTCAGATCGCGCGCGATGCGGAAATCGGTGTTGTAGATGTTCGGCAAATAGTAGTTGTTGCGCGGCAGGAACGGCACGCGGCCGCCCGTGGAGCCTCCGGAATTGTTAACGAGGGCGCCAGTGAGTCCACCGTCCAAGCCTCCCGAGGGAAAACCGCTGATGGACTCGGTAAGCGGCTGGCCCGACCCCGCGGTGATAATCGTGGAGAAGTTGAATCCATCCACCAGCAGACGCGTGGGCCGGTTGGAGATCCATCGGAACGATGGCTGCCAGACCGCGCTGCCGACGAAACGATGCCTCTGGTCTAGATCCGATGCTCCGTACTCCGCCTTGCGATTCAGCGGATCGAACGGCGGATCGGTGCCAAAAAAGGTGCCGAATTGCCCGCCGACCTGTCCGCCATCGATCGCTTTGCTAAGCGTGTAGTTGGCGAGGAATTCGAAGCCGTGGCTCGTCCGTTTGCGCACCGTGAGCACCATGGAGTTATACCAGGAGTTCACGTCGCTGAAGCCGTTAAGAATCACGCCGACGCCCTTGTCGATGCGATTGCCAGTGGGATAGAACGGCACCGTGATGGTGCTCTGGGTGACGCCGGCGGAGTTGGTCACGTCGTAAGTTTTGGTGGCGGTGGTAGGGGCAACGTTCGCGTCCACGTAAACCGGAAGGTGCAGCGCCCGGCTCACCACGTAAGCGGCCGTGACGCTCATGTTCATGGGGAGCTGTTTTTCGAAGGTCACGTCGCCTTCATGCACTAGAGGATTCACGAAATCGGGCGCCAGACCGTGGACTAACTGTCCCACGGCGGGAGGCGCAATAGACGTCAACTGTGGCGTCAGAGCGCCTGGGAATGGCGCCTGCATGAGCGGTCCGGGCGGCGCGTAGATGACGTTGGGGAACGTAAGGCCGGG
>DASQJB010000025.1:0-20620 GCA_035631295.1 Bryobacteraceae bacterium
AAATTCTCTCCCTACGGCTTTTCGACGCTCGAAAGTGCGAAGCCCATTGAAAACTCGAGTACTTTAACTAGTGCGGGCGCTTGGGACAATGTTTCCTAAGCTAGTGTAGTCGTGAGCGAAAGTTCGCTGGAGCTTTCAACGTTTGGCACTCTCCCAGCGAGATCTCCAGACCGGATCACCCGGCACGCGTCGGTACCTAGGTTTGGCCGTTTTGTGACGCGCGATTCGCATAACCAAGAGGGTCGATTTGATTTCGAGTTTCTCGGGCCAAAACAGCCGAGTTTTGAAGGACCAGGGGGATGCTAAGCGGAGAGCAGCGCGTTTAGTGCTCGGGGCGAGCTCTGAGAGATCTGAAATGACTGTACTCCAAACCAGAGCGACATTTACGTCCGGGTACGCATGGATGAGTCGGTTACGCTGATCTCCGCCCATCGTATTTCCGGACGGCTGAGGCGGAAATCCTCTGAGATTTGTGTTGCCGCCTCTCCGAGGATCTCGATTTCCTTCACCAGCGCCAACAACAACATCCGATCGGTTCGGAGGTCGTCCACGGTGCGGCCCTTCGCGAACGCCATCGCCTCCCGGGACGCATCCAACATATGCTGGATGCGAATGCGGTCAGCGGCGCTCACTTGTGCGCTCGAACTGAGGTAGGGCAGATGCAACTACCTCATCGCGGAAATACCGGCTCAAGTCCTCGGCGGTCCGCATGTCTACTTTGCGGCCCAACCGTTCGGAGATTTCGATCTCCATCCCGGCCAGCGTTAGAAGTCCCGGAGTGTGCCCGGGATCGAATTCCACTAGCACGTCGATATCGCTCTCGGGACGAAATCTCGGCGTCAACACGGAACCAAAGAGCGAAAGTTTACGAATGTGGTCCCACTCGCAAAATTCCCGCAGGAACTCTTTGGGAATCGCGATTGGGAGAGCGGACATCAGCGTTGCTCCTCGCTTCAGTATGGCATCGGCCAATTTTATCCGTTTTGAGCGGCCCGCTAGCCGGGGATAGTTCTTGCCGTGCTTTCCGCCTCAAGAAAGCGGCCCAGCTTGGCCGTAGCCGGAATTGTGGAATGGCATCGAGTTCCTTGAACGCCGATGTGACCGCGTTCGAAAAGGCTCCACATCGTTCTGGATTCAAATTCCTGATGCTGGGGAGTGAAGTAGAGCTCGTGGACTCTCCGAGCGAGGTGCCTCGGCGCGTCTAGATTCCCCTCGATGAAGGCGCGATAGATTGTCAACCTAGCCGCATCTGGCAACAGCTGCTGTCCCCGCCACGTCTCCACCTGCTGCCGCATTGGCTCGAAATTACGCTGCATTCGATCAACGCCAATAGAGAGACTGTCTGCGAGCGAAAAGTTCTTCGAATGTTTCGCGAGGACGGGACCGTAGTCCCCTTGAAACGCGAGGTTATGACACACGAAGACGCGCAGGCCCACGGTGCAGGATAACCGGAAGCGCTTGTTATTCGCATTCCGGATTCCAATAGCGAATCGGCATCCATCGAAGCTGGACTCTAAATCAATGACGCCGAACGTCTCCATACCGTCTTTTGATACGGCGTACTCCTCCCCAACGACGTCGATGTGGCGGCGACTCAGCGTCTCGACCAGACCGTCTACGACTGCCAGGTGCGGAATAGGTACATGCATGGCCCTGCGCAGTGTTCAAACAGCCTCCGGCCAGGAGGCCATATGAATTCGATTCAAGCAGCGTTTTACCCGCGCGTTTCCAACGAACAGCAGGCAACCGCGCACACCATCGAAAGTCAAATAACCGCCCTCTCAGAGCGCGCCAAAGCTGACGGTTTTTCGGTCACGCCAGAGCGGCAATTGTAGACGAGTGATAGCCGGGCCACACTCATTCGGCCCGCCATCGCGCGTTGGTTCCGCCGATTTGGAAAACGAAGTAGCCAATGCACTCGAGAAGGCGGTAACCCGCCCAAAGGTTTCGCTCGAACGAGCCGAGAAAATCTGGCAGGAATTGGCTCAGTTGCCCATTTCGGAAACATCAACGGCACACGATGTTCCGTCCCTGCTCGAGCTCGCCGTTCAGCACAACATCAGTGTGTAAGATGCGTGCTATCTCCAGGACGCCCGCGCGAAGAGTCTGCCGCTCGCCACCAACGATCATGGTCTCAAAGAAGCGGCCGAGTCGCACGGCGTTGTCGTGATGCTTCCATAATTTCCGAAATGCCGTTTAGCAAGGGCGACTGGCCAAGGCTTGAGGCTTGCACCCGATGGAGTGACATTGTCGCGGGTGTGTACTGACCATGGAAGGCCAAACCCGTACGCGAAGGGCGATAGGCGGCCGCGTTTCCGTTGTCGGTCTCGGTGAGAGGGCTTGGTCGCGAGAGGTTTCGGTTGTTTGCCTGTGTGCTCGCCAGATGGCGGGGCGTTCAGTGGAGACAGTGCGCCCCGATCCACAAGCCGGAGCCGAACAGCGCGGCCCCGGCGATCAGCCCGGCGGCGCCCCAACGGATCGCCGCAGGCCTGCTGTGCGCCCGATGAACTTCCACCACGATCTCATACGCTTTCAGGCGGGCATCCTCGATGTCGCGTTTCAACTCCCGGCGAAGCTCGGCTGCCGCCTCCTTTACTTGTAGAGCCAAAATCTTACCGGCTCGCCCCTCCGTTTTGTGGACGGCCTCCGTGAATTCCGCGATACCAGAATGCACCTCTTTTATGAGCCGGCACGCGATCTCTTCGAGCACCAGCTCGTTCAAGGTCACCAAAACGAACGCCGGGTCCCACGATTCGATTCGAATGCCATTGCGCACCGCAACCTCGCCGATAAGCCGTTTCACATCCAGCATGGAAGGCACGCTCAGATCAGTTGAAGGCCGTCGAGCTGTTCATACCAGTCCCGCTCGATCATTCTCAGCCGCTGCTTCGTCATGATCGAGAAGGGGCCATCTTTGATGGCTTCCGCCAACGTGAGCTTCCGGGAGATCACATCCTCAAGGTCGCGGCCAAAAGTGTCCTGATTCAATTTCTTCAGATGTACCGAACCCCGTACTTTGGTTGCGCTCTCCTGAAAGGCGCTCATTTGCTCGAAGCATTTGCCGCCCTGCTCGATTCGTCCGAAGTATTCGTTCAGCCAAACGACAATGTTCCGCTCCGACGTGCTTTCGGCGAGGCTCTTGAAGCCGAACAGCGTATCAACAAGCGCCTGCCCGCCTGTGACAACTGTATGCACATAGAGCCGCTTGCCCGCGTGCGCTAGGACGTCGAGGACATGGTTTTCGAGGAAGTAATTCCAAAGCGGGATAAACGTCGCCGCACCGTTATCCACAACGAAGGTCGCGTCCTCGGTGAGCAATCGCTCCATCAGCGTGTCAAAACCACGATGGTCGATAATCCCGCCACGTAGCAGTTCGAGACGGCTGACGTTCAAAGCCTTGTACTGGAACATCGTGCTATTCACCGGGTCCGTGTCGATGCAACGGATCTCTCGACCGCGCTCGCGAAAATACTGTGCCAGAATGCTCGCGATAAGCGATTTGCCGACACCTCCTTTGCCTTGTAGGGACAGATGAATGGAATGCGTCCGGATCTCAGGGGTCGTTCCGTGGCTATCGCCTATCGACAGTTGCGCGGCGCTGTCGGACGCCAATGGTGTTTTCGCCATCTGTTTCTGATTTGCTCCTTTCTTGTTAGCGGCTCCGGTCCGTGGCCGCCAAGGCTTTCTTGATCGTCCTTTCGACGTAGTCGTGTTGCCTCCGCTCGCTTCCCTTGTGGCTGAGGTCGCGGGATCGGATCGCGGCCTCAACCTCGGCCTCGGTGCGGCCATGGGACAGTGCGTAAATGGCGTAAGCCAGGTCAATCCGAGTTCCATCGCCTCCATATCTCGAATCGCCGCGAAATGCATCTATCGATTTCGTGTCCCTTACAATCGCGGGCCAAACGGATGCGCGGCTCGCCCTCCGCTCGGCCTCTTCACGGCGCCGGACTTCAATTTTCTCGCGAATGTTCTCGATGAATCGTGCCGCTTCCGAATAAATTTCGCCGCTAGCCTCGACCAGCTTCACGAATGGATGCAGACCAGTGACCGGTTCGCGATACTTAGCCTTTCGATTCGTGAACCCCGAAAGCCTGCCGTAGTGCCGCCAAGCCGCAGCTCCGGTATCGCCACCAAAGCGGTGCGCAAGCGCGCGGGCCGCGGCGGTGCCCATCTCCTTATCGAGTTTCTCCGCGTGTTTCAGCCAAGCCTGGAAATTGCCAGGGGAGGTCTCCACCACCACCGCCGGCGCAAACCCAGCAACTTTCATCCGCCGGATGGCGTCCAGCGTCAGGTCGTCGACCAGGCTGAGATGATGCTCACCTTTCGGACGAATGTAGATGTTCCGGCCATCCCGATTCTGGTGCCGCAACCACGGAATCGATTTCAGGAGGGAGGCTGCATCCCAGACGCGCGGGACCATGATTGGCTCGTGCTCCTTTGCATCCGGCTTGAAGAGGCCGACCTCAAACACCTCGGCCGCCATGGCCTCGACTTGCCGCTCAACCGCCTCGACAGTCCTGTTCCATCCCGGCATCCTGACCGCAGCCCCTAAGTACTAAGGGACTGCCAGGATGCTTTCAGGACGGCGCGCCACAAATATTTTCCGAAAAGGGCTATTCGGCGGACCCGGCGGGCTTCCGGAGACGCACTATCTTGAACGCTTCAAGGTACTCTGCGTAGCAGGGGGAACAATGCGTCACGTGCTTCCATTGGTCATTGTCCTCGATGGTGTCATCGAACTGTGCGGCGCGTCGAGCAAGGGCTTGAAGTTCTTTGGCGCCCGGGCACCCATGCCGTTCAGGATTCGGGTAGGCATTTAGGATGCCTTCTTGAACCTGATCTTGAAGCCGTTTCCACTTCTCTTCCGGCGTTTCACTCATCCCGCCCACATTATAAAAATGTTCCGGTCGAAACGCCAGAAAAATCTAGTAGCCGCTTGTTTTCCTCAGCCAGCGGTAGAAGCGTCGCTTCACTCGTTCGGGGTCGAGACCCCCAACCTCGCCGGCGATATCCGGCCAGTTGTAGCCTCGCCGGACCATCTGGTACACCAATCGCATCTCACCGCGCCCCTCCTGCTCTAAGCGATCCTCGACCGCATCGAGCATGATCTGCTGCTCAAACAGCGCAGCGTAGCTCGTTGGATCAGCCAAGGTGTGATCCCGAATCTTTTCGTCGAGCGCGTCAAGGGCCAGGTACAGCCTTGGATATTTCCGTCTTCTCCAGTCACCCACGTTCAGTTCGACTCCTAACGACAAGGCTTTCTTCAGAACACGACGAGCTGGCGAACGGCCAAGAGCGTTGCCGTATCGCGCCCACAGCCTATGGACACTTTCCTCGGCCAGTTCAGATGCGCACCATGGATCACCGAGCGTGAAACGTGCAATGTTTACGAGTTGCTGCCGAACTGGAGCGACACCGCGGGAAAACCAGTCGGGGTTGATGGCTTGCCCGTGGCGATCATAGGCTGCGATGCAGATGGGGACGGTTTGTTTGCGAAGTGCTTCCGGCAAATCGTCATAGTCCTGCGGAATAACTACAAATAGTCCCATACCTCCCATAAACACCCTTCCGGGACTCGCCGAAAACGCGGCCGAAAATTCTTTCGACGTCGCGTCCCTAATTCCTTTCGGCAGTCCCTTAGTACTTAGAGGGGACAGTTGGACGCGGAAGCAATGCAAAGAATATAGCACAATTGGAGAAAATTTCAAGTGGGAAATGTTCCGCTAATTCATGACGAACATCGCCATCGCCTGGAGATAAAACTGAAACGCGAGCTCGGCGATCAAGTGCTCGCTACGCTCGCTGATGACCGCACGGAGGACGTGGTCCTCAATCCCGATTCCTCGCTGTGGTGGAAGCGGATGGGCGAAAGCTTCACGCGTGTCGGTGAAATTCCTCCGCCGCAGGCGTCGAGCGCGCTGAGCACAATCGCGGCATGGCGCGGCACCGTGCTGAATCATGAGCATCCCATTCTCGAAACCGAGCTTCCTATTGATGGTAGCCGCTTCGAAGGAATAGTCTCGCCGATAGTGCGACAGCCAGTGTTTGCGATTCGTCTTCGACCGCGAAGGATCTTCCGGCTTGATGAATATGAGGTCGACGGAATTCTTACAAGAAAGGATGACCCGCTAAACCATCCCCGCCGCCACGGTGATTTCTTAAACTCGATTCGCGGGTTGGACCACGCTGATATCATCCGCGCCGCGGTGCGTGGGAAAAAGAACATTGTCGTCGTCGGCTCAACCGGCAGCGGAAAAACTACATTTGTTAACGCGTGTCTGGATGCGCTGGCTACGCTGGCGCCGCATGATCGGGTGATCTCAATCGAAGACACGACCGAGCTGCAGTGCGCGGTTAAGAACTACCTCGACCTTCGCGCGGTCGGGAACGTGACGATGCTCGACTGCCTCCGCGCATGTATGCGGTTGAAGCCCACGCGTATCATCGTCGGAGAGGTCCGTGGCGCGGAAGCGCACACGATGCTCAAAGCATGGAATACAGGTCATCCCGGAGGCCTTGCCACGGTTCACGCCAATGATGCGTTGAGCGGGTTGATCCGTCTGGAAAGCTTGGTCGCCGAGGCGACCAGCGCGCCACAGCAAGCGTTGATTGCGGAAGCGGTTGACCTCGTCATCTTCGTAGATGAGGAGCCGCAGCTCGCCGCCGGACGAAAGGTCCGAGAGGTTTTGCTCGTCACCGGGTACTCCGGTGGGAAATACACGGTCGAGCACGTTTAGGCAAGAGACAAACTTCAAGGAGACTTTGAGAATGCAGCGAATCAACCATCTGAGGCAGTCGAGCCTGGCCATGAGGCTCGCGACTCTGTTTGCGTGGGCGTGGGCGTTCAGTGCGCGACTCCCGGCCGCGGCGGCAGGCAACCTTCCGTGGGAACGCCCCATGCAGACGATCGCGACATCACTCACGGGGCCTGTGGCGTATGCGGTTGGTCTGATCGGGATTGCCATCGCCGGCGGAACCATGTTGTGGGGCGGCGAACTTACGGAGTTCGGCCGGAGGGCTTGCATGATCGGCCTGGTGGTGTCGGTTTTGGTGTTTGCGGCTCCCATGCTGGCGACTGCCTTCGGCGTCAACGCGGCGGTGGTATAAGCGATGAGCACCGACAGACCTCGAGAAACCGTCATTCATCAATCCGCGAATCGCCCCAACCAGATTCTGGGCGGCGACCGCGAGCTGGTCCTGGTGACGATTCTCGTATCAGTCAGTCTGGCATTTAGCTTGGCCACTCTCTCGGGGTTCGCGCTGGCCCTTGCGTTTTGGATCGGCGCTATTGGGGTCCTGCAACGAATGGGCAAAGCCGATCCGATGCTTAGGCAGGTCTACATGCGGCACATACGTTATCGGGCGTTTTATCCCGCAAAAAGCGGCTTGTTCAGTCAGTGTGCGCCGCACGCGTCACGGTGGAGATGAGGCGAAACCATGCACCGAAACGAACATCGAAGAAATCCGCGCGGCTTGGCCGATCTGTTGCTACCGTACGCCCTGATCGACGACGGCATTCTCTTGCAGCAAGACGGCTCGCTGTTGGCCAGTTGGTTCTATCGCGGGCCAGACATGATGTCGGCAGCGGCAGCCGAAATGGATGCCCTGAGCGCGCGGCTAAATCAGATACTCCGGCTCGGATCGGGATGGATGGTTCAATGCGACGCGATCCGTTCCCACGCTCCCGGTTATCCAGAGCACGGCGCGTTTCCCGACCCGGTAAGCCGCGTGATCGATGATGAGCGCCGCCAGCAGTTCATGGACGAAGGCGCCCATTTTGAGAGCGAATATTTCCTGACGCTCACGTATCTGCCCCCGCCCGAAGTGGAGGAGCGCGCGAAAGGCTGGTTGTTTGAGGGACGAGGCGCGTATAGCAGCCGTGAAACGGCAGCTCAATACCTCGAACGCTTTCGCGCGAAGGTGGACATGTTCGAGAACGTCTTCGGCCAGCTCTTCCAAACAGAGCGGCTCGGGCGGATTACGGTTACCGAAGACCATGGCTGCGAGCACGCCCATGATCGCCTGTTACGCTATCTGCGCCGCTGCATCAGCGGCGTCGATCATCCCTTCGCCCTGCCTGAGATTCCTTGCTACCTGAACGAGATCCTTGCCTGCGAGGACCTCTATGGCGGCATCGAACCGCGCATTGGACGGAAGCACATTCGCGTGGTCGCGCTCGATGGTTTTCCCCGGATGAGTTCGCCGGGCATTCTGCGCGAACTGGATCAACTGCCAATCGAGTATCGCTGGAACACCCGCGCGCTGCTCATCGATCCGGAGGAGGCTCGCGGAATGCTTGACAAGCACCGTAAGAAGTGGCGCTCGAAAATCCGTGGCTGGAAGGACCAGATCCTCAAGACGCAGAGTGGCGCCTTGGATCTCCACGCTCAGGGAATGGCTGCTGACGCGGAGGGCGCGATGAGCGTGGCCGCGGCCGGCGATGTGCAATTCTGCCAATACAGCGCCAATATCATTTGCCTCGATGAAGACCTGGACCGCCTCTACGAGAGCACCCGCTTGGTTACGAAGACCGTTCAGAATCTTGGTTTTTCCTGCCGTACTGAGGACATCAACGCAGTCGAGGCATGGCGCGGTTCGCTCCCCGGAGACGGCTACTGCAATGTTCGCCGTGTCCTCCTGCACACGTTGAACCTCGCGGACATGATGCCGATCACATCGGTATGGGCTGGGTTGCGGGAGAATCCGAGCGCCTTGATGCCGAAGAAGAGTCCAGCGCTTCTGTACGCCGCCACGAGCGGCGCAACTCCGTTTCGGTTCAATCTCCACGTCTCGGACCTGGGTCACACGTTGGTCGTCGGCCCGTCCGGCGCCGGCAAATCGACGGCGCTCGGCCTGATCGCCGCGCAGTGGTTCCGCTATTCCCGTGCGCAAGTGTTCGCATTCGATCGTGGGTATTCCATCTGGATGCTCACGGAGGCGATGGGCGGTGAGTTTTATGATTTGGCCGGCCCGAACTCTCCATTGGCGTTCTGCCCGCTCCGCGACATCGATGACGACACGGCCGTTGCGTGGGCCGTGGGATGGATCGAGGCGCTGTGCGAACTGAACGGGCTAAGGTTCGCGCCCAAACATCGAAACGCCGTCGCCGAAGCCGTTATGCAACTTCGGCTCTCCCCCACGCGGACCCTGACGGAACTGTCCGCGAACGTGCAGGACGTGGAAATCCGTGACGCACTCCAGCACTTCACTGTCATGGGTCCTTTGGGGCCGCTGCTCGACGCCGAGAGCGACAGTCTGGGGGATGGTCGAATGCTCGCATTCGAGACGGAGAACCTCTTGCAACTCGACGATAAGGCTGTGATTCCGGTGCTGCTGTACCTGTTCCGGCGCATCGAACAGCGGCTCGATGGCTCGCCGACGTTGATCCTCTTGGATGAGGCGTGGTCCTATCTCCAGCACGAATTGTTCCGCGGCCGGCTGAAGGACTGGCTGAAGACGATGCGGCGCAAGAACGCTGTTGTCGTGATGGCGACGCAGCAGATCAGCGATATCGCGAATTCGGCGATTTCCGATGTCGTGTTGGAAAATTGCCCGACGAAGATCTTGCTCCCTAATGCCGAATCGAAGAATCCCGGTTCGCGCGAATTCTACAACCGTGTCGGCCTCAACGAGCGGGAATTAGAGATTCTCCAGGTGAGCATCCCCAAGCAGCACTATTACGTCGTGAGCACGCTTGGACGCCGTCTGGTGAATCTCGGAATCGGCAAAGTCGCGCTGTCCTGGGTGGGCGTTAACGGCCGCCAAGAGCAACAGATTGTCGAGAACGTCATGGAACAGTATCCAGATTCGTGGCGCACCGAATGGCTGCGGCTCAAAGGTCTGCCGCAATGGGCGCAGTACTACCAGTCTGTTGAGGGAATGCCATCAGAGCGAAACGAGGAGGAGGAATTTCTATGCACAAGCGCGTAATCTTCTTGATGCTGTTGGCGATCTCCGTCCAGAAGCCACAACGCGCGGAGGCGGGGGCTTTCGCTACCGAAGTCACGCAACTGCTCAACCACGCGCAGCTCGTTCTTCAGTACATCCGCCAGGGCGAACAGCTCGTCAATGAACTGAATATGTACGCCGACATGATTAAGAACAGCCGAATGCTGTCGGCCCATACTTTCGGCGCGATCATGAACGACGTGAATGCGCTAGCCGCCATCGTCCAGGGTGGGCAGGGGCTCGCGTACTCGCTCGCCAATCTCGATCAGCGGTTCCGCCAGACGTACCCCGGCTACGGTTACAATGCCGGCGCCTACTACACGCAATACCGAAACTGGTCGCAAACTTCATTGGACACGACGCTCGGGACGCTTCGCGCCGCAGGCTTACAGGGCCAGCAGCTTCAAAGCGAGCAGGCCATCATTGCGTCGCTGCGGAATTCCCTCGCCGGAACAGACGGGCGCTTAGAGGCGCTGCACGCGCTCGGCGACATCTCGGAGCAGCAGGTGGAGCAAATGATGAAACTGCGCGAGCTGATGATGGCCGACATGTCGAGCAAACAGGCATATCAGGCGGCAATGATCCAGCGGCAGGCTGCGAGTGAAGCGGCAGCGGAGCGATTCTTCACTTACAAGCCAAGCCAGAGCGACAACAAGGTTTACCATGCCGGTTGGAACTGAACCAATGCACTCCGGCACAATTTAAATAGGACGAGCGAACGACTGTGATGATCTGGACGTTTGAACGCAGAGGCTCGGCCTCGCTCACATTCGCTCTCATATTCGGCGTACTCGGGCTCGCAGGCTGCACTCGTAAGGAGCCTCGCCGCGAAATGCGGAGCACACCAGTGCGGGAGAGGGCCCCGGCGAATTGGGGCGACTTTACCGAGGCGAAGGTCTGCACGGCGGCCCGAAATGCGGCAGTGAGCACCTACAAGGACCCGAGCGATGACAAGAAATGCCACTCGGGCCAGAAGTGATCACCGGCAAGAAATAACGGCTTAACGGCTATCCACGCGGTTGATTAACGCCGAGAGGGACGTGTGTCTTGAAGAGGAGCATAAACAGATCCGGGTGGATTGGTTGCGCTACGGCCATCGCCCTTGCCTGTATATGGGCCGCGCCGCTGTTCGCGCAGCCTCAGCCCAGTCAGATCCTCGACCAGTACAGAAATCAGCGCATAACCTGGACCACGAATATCTGGCCGTTCGCGAACACGCTCTTCGGAATTCTGGCGACCATCGAATTCGCTTGGAGCGCCGCGGTCATGCTTCTTGAGAAGAGTGATCTCCAATCTTGGACATCGGCCCTCGTTCGGAAAATCATGTGGATCGGCGCATTCTACGCGCTGCTCCTGAACGGCCGCATTTGGATACCGGCGATCATTGACAGCTTCGAGCAAATTGGCCAAATGTCCTCGGGTTTCAACGGAATTTCGCCAAGTTCCGTTTTCGCGCAAGGAATAAATATAGCGGGCGCCCTGATGGACGGAGCCAGCACGTCGGCGTTCTTCACAAACACCGGAGCATGCCTCTCCTTAATTCTCGCGGCTGCCTTGATTGTCCTTGCCTTCACGGGCATCACGATTCAGTTCGTCGTAGCGATGGTGGAGAGCTACATCGTTGTCGCCGCTGGATTCATTTTTCTCGGATTCGGGGGCTCGAGATGGACTGCGCCATATACCGAGCGCTACATCGGCTTAGCCGTCTCTGTCGGCGTAAAGATCATGATGATCTACCTTCTGATCGGCGCCGGGATGAATGTGTCGCTGACATGGGTCAACGACGCCCAACAGGTTGCTGCCTCAGCGTCCCCCGCAATGGGCGCTTTCGGAATCATGGGGTCCTCGCTGATCTTTTTAATGCTCTGCTGGCAGATTCCAAAGCTCTTCGCAGCCGTGCTCGGCGGTGCACCAGCTCTGACAGGTGGGGATCTGATTTCTACAGGGACTGCACTCGTTGCCGGTGCTGCCGCGGTCGCTTCCTTAGGCGCCGGTGCTGTGGCGGCTGCCGCAGGCGCAGCCGCCGCGAGCGGCGCAGCTGGGGTCGGTGATGGTGCAGGAGCGGCAGGGAGGGGCGGCGGTGGGTCCGTTCCGCCGCCATCCAGCCCGTGGCCTGGGCCTTCCTCGAACGGCGGGCCCAAACAGCCGAGTCCTCCGAGCAGCGCACCATTAAATGGTTCGATAGCGGTGAGCAACCGAACCGGTTCGTCCAACGGTGGCGGCGAATACCACTCGTCGAGCAACGGCGCGCCGAGTTCGACCGATAAGGGCACAACCACACGTTCTGAGTCAGCGCCGGTTCGGTCGGCTTTATCGTCCGTGGGCGGCGACAACTTGGCGGGTTCGGGATTCGAAGGCGAGCGGTCGGCAGCGGGCTTTGCACCGAGTTCGATTTCCGTCAGCACGCGCGCGGCGGGTAGTGCGCGGACTGGAGCGGCGTCGCCGAAGGGGGGCGCGAGCCCGCCGACAGATCCGGGGGGCATTTCGCCGGACTTGCCCTCAGGCGCTGCAGAGACATCGTCCGGCGGCAGCGCAGTATCCGAGATTCAGTCGGTCGGCTTAGCGTCCTCTGGAAATCCGCGCCCGACACCGGGAGAAAGGCTTGCATCCGGCGCTCGGCGAACGCAGCGAAGTTTTTCGAGTGCGGTGGACCGATTGAGAGGCGTGCGACGGCAATGGGGCGGATTGCCGAGCGATGCGGCTCCGCACACACCACCACCGCGCATGCCCATCGACCATGGCGAATAAGGTTCAGGGAGGAATTGATTCATGGGATTTGCTTTGCGAATGAACAAGGGCGCATCAACTAAGCCAAAGACGGTCGAGGTTCACAACCCATACCTCGCGGCACGCCGCGAATGGGATGAACGCTACGGCGACTTCATCACGAGAGCCAGAAACTGGCGCACCGTAGCGTTGATTTCCGCTTTGGTTTCGCTGGTTGCAACCGGTGGCATGCTCTGGCAGGTCGCACGTTCGAGGGTCATTCCGTTTGTCGTACTGGTGGATAGCCTCGGCCGGCCAGTGGCATCGGGTCTAGCTGAGCAGGCCTCAGTTGGTGATGATCGCCTTCGCCGCGCTGTAATTCAGGACTGGATTGAGAACGTGCGCATGGTGACGACTGATGGGATCGCGCAGCGCCGGGCGATTGATCACGTCTATGCCCATATCGCAAGCGGGACGAATGCGCAGGGGTTCATCAGTGATTTCTACCGAGATGATCCGCCGTTTAAGCGAGCCCAGACGGGGACGGTTTCGGTCGAGGTCAAGTCCGTCCTACCGACAAGCGACCGAACTTTCGAAGTGGATTGGGTAGAGACGAGCCGCGATCTATTCGGCAGCCTTAGATCCACGGATCACTGGAAGGGGTCGTTTACGATTGCCCTGAACCCGCCTACTGAAGAGCGTCAGGCGCGAATTAACCCGCTCGGGCTGTACGTCACGGCGGCGAGTTGGGCCAAAGTTTTGTAGTTCAGATCGAAGGAGAACAACATGTATATACGAATTTATTCCGGGGCGCTGGCGCTGATAGGGTGCGTCTCGTTGCTGGTCGCGCAGTCTCCGAAATCGCCTCCGAACTCCGCAGCGCCGCCTGTCCAGCCAAAGCGAGTCCCGGCATCACAACCGCCGGCGCCGAAGCAAACGGGCCCTGTCATCCAGAACTATGACTTTGGCGGGCAGGTCCGCGTTCTTCAAGACCCGAGCGCGATGGACGCGCCGAAGGTTCCCGGTCCCAGCACCGGACATGCAGAGGTCGATGGAAAGGCTCCAGAAGGATATCAACCGCGCACAGACGTGTCTCTCAATAAAACAGCGCTTGAGGCCGTTCGAATGAGCGAGAACTGGCGCGGTGGGCAGAACGCTCCAGCAGCCGGACCAGATGGGCGAGTTCTCTTTGCATATGGGGCGGGTCTGCCGATCGTAGTGTGTGCGCCCCTTCGCGTTTGCATGATCGAACTGCAAGCGGGCGAGAGGATTACCGGCGAGCCGCAAATCGGCGATTCAGTCCGCTGGAATATTTCGCCGGCCATGTACGGGCAAACCGATCAAGCTACATCGGTGATTGTCTTGAAACCCCAAGAATCCGGCCTCGATACAAATCTCCTTATCACGACGGATCGAAGGGCCTACTATCTCCGCCTCGTCTCCAAGCCGCAGGACTACGTTGCACGGGTCGCGTTCAGCTACCCCGAAGAGGAGAACAGCCAGAAGTGGCGGCAACATGTGCTGGAGCAGCGCGCGCTCGCCCAGGAGAACAACCGAAAGGCGCAGTCGATGCCGGCGATGATCACCGCGGACAAGCTCAACTTCAATTACAAGATCAGTGGTGGCAACGAAGAACTCCGTCCCGTTCGCGTTTTCGACGACGGATCGAAGACCTACATCCAAATGCGCGCCGATGTCCAGAACCGCGAAGCTCCGGTTCTCGTGGTGTTGGGCGCGGATGGAAAGGGCGAGATGACGAACTATCGCGTTCAGCAGCAGACCTACGTCGTGGATCGACTGTTCGATCACGCCCAACTGATTCTCGGCGCCGGAAAGAAGGCGCAGAAAGTGGAGATCAGCCGTGACCAACGCACCAAAGGATGATCCCGATGCCAACAGCCAGGAAGTGAAACCGATCGATGCTCCTGCTGCAATTGAGCTGCACCCCAAGCCGAACACCTCTGCGCGCGTCAGCAAGCGGGCGGGTTTGGCGATAGGAGTTGTCGTGCTCGGCCTACTCGCGGCGTTCGCCTACGGCGGATACCGGCGGCAGATCCGCGCCCAGGCCGCTGCCCGTGAAACTGGCATTCAGACTGCGGTGGCCCCGGCCACTGCTTCCGCCAACGAAGTGATGAAGGACATACCGGTCGGCTACGCTTCCACTACCGGTACGGATCCGAATCAATTACAGCCACCCGGTTCAGCCCAGGCGCGCCCTAGTCAGTCGCGGGGCCCACAAAACTGCGGTTTTGATCCGCGATCCGGCGAGCCTTACCGGTTCAATCCTGAAACTGGACAGCCCTGCACTTCTTATCCTCACGACCGGGTTGTCATGCGCCAGCCTCCTCCCTACGGTCGTGCGCAAACTGCCGCCGCGATGCCCGAGCCAACCCCAGAGGAACGGCGCATCGCTGCCGCGTACCAGCGCGAGCAGGAAGCAATGCTCGCACCGACCGGCATCCGCTCGGGCAACGGCATGTCTTCTCTCACGTCCTATCCGGGATTCGGCGCGCCTGCATCTGCCCCCAATGATCTCGCTCAGGTCGCGGCGCTGACACAGGCCCTCGGCGGTAGCCGTGGGTCGAGTGCGGTTTCGCCAACACCCGATCGAGTGGCCGCGTTTTCGCCTGTCGGTAATCCAAACGATCCCGATTACGATAGCCAGAACATGCAGACTGCCAAGGCAGCATTCCTGGCGTCTGCACAGCAGCGCAAAACTGACGATTACCTGCGCTCGACTCGCACGCCGCCGCTCGGCGCGTATGAAATCAAGGCAGGGTGGGAAATTCCCGCCGTACTCGAACAAAGCTTAGATTCAGACCTCCCCGGCGATATCAAAGCTCTCGTCACATCCAATGTCTTCGACACCGCAACTGGCCGTTACCTGCTGATCCCCCAAGGCTCGCGCCTGGTCGGCAAGTATGACTCGCGCATTGCATATGGGCAGGACGGTGTCCAGGTTGCGTGGGACAGGATCATCTTCCCGGACGCATCGTCCGTGGATATCAACGGAATGGTGGGGCTCGACTCCCACGGGAATGCCGGACTTCGCTACGACGTGGATCACCACTACAAGCGCCTCTTCGGATTCGCCGCGCTGACGAGCGCCTTCACCGCAGCGTTCGATTTGTCTCAACGCAATACCCAGAGCGCACTGACGTACCCGGGCATTGGCGATACCGCGACTGCTTCCGTTGGCCGCGAGATGAGCCAGACAGGGGCCATGATTGCTCGGCGCAATCTCAACGTTCAGCCGACGATCAAGGCGCCCGTCGGATACAAGTTCACTGTTCGAGTGAACCGCGACATTCTGTTCGACGCTCCGTACACGCCGATGCAGGCAAACCCTCTGCCGGTCGAGCCTCCAGGACAGCGCCGCCGAACAAGCGGCGTTTCGAACTTGGGCGGCGCCCCGAACGACTGAAGGTGAACGGATGGCGATGTGAGAGGTCAAAAGGTGCGACCTTCTCTCCGCTTAACGTCGGATGTCCAGGAGCGGCTGCGGATCATGATGCGCCAACGCGGGGACCTGTCGCGGTACGTCGATGCGGCGCTCACTTCGATGGATTTGGCGACGGTCGAGGTGGAGTCCGTGATGCCGGGGAGGAGCCCCGGCGTTGACAGCCGTAATCTCCGGCCGAGCCAACGCGCGCGTCCGGTCCGTCGCCAAGCAGAGGGGTCGCACTGTGACGACACTCCCGGACAGCGCACTTCGGAAATGGCGGGAACATGAAAATGCCTAAGAAATGGAATGCCTCGACTCGCGTCCGTCTGATCGGCCTCTGGGCCAGCGTCATCGCCGTGGCCGCGCTGAGCACGACCGTCCTCTCGGGTAATCCTAGCGCCGGTTTTGGGCGCTCCACCACGCGTGACGAGCAGGTGTTTCTGCTCTTGATCGCCGCGCTGCTCTGCGCTCTTCAGCTGATTGCCTATCTCATCCAACGACGCCGAACGCCCCAAACGCGCAACAGGTCCGTTGCATCCGCCGCGCCGAGCGCGAGAAACCAATCTTCGAGAAATTTATGAGTTCCGAAATCATACATCAGATTCTTGAAGCGATCGAGGAGGAGGCGCATTCGAGGCCGTCTCCCGTCGAATTCGAGATGGCATACCAAGCCCGCGTAGCCATCGATCGGATCAGGTTCGCGATCAAGACCACAGAGCAATTCTGTCCGAAATCCAATCCGCTTCGCGAAGCTGGATTGCAGTTGCTGGAGGCCTTGCAGCGACTCGAAACCGTTGACCGCCGTTTCCAGGAGAGATCACGAATTCGCGGCGTGGCGAGGCATAAAGGCCTGCGCGGAAGCGCGGCCGTTACTGGCAATGGGGACGAGCGCGCCCATGTTCGAACCAATGGTTCATAGCAGGGGGAGATCAGATCGAAGCGGCAACGTTGGAACTCTGAAGTACGGCGATGGGAAGCACCGCTTTTGAAAAACATTATCGGGTGAAAGACCTCGCGGGACTTTGGGGATTGTCGCCGAAGACCGTCAGCAGGATATTTGCTGACGAAGCGGGCGTGATTCGGGTAGCGAACGATGGCACAAGCAAGCGGAAGTACGCCACGCTCTCGATTCCTGAGAGCGTCGCCTCACGGGTTCACGATAAGCTTGGAAACCAGCCTCTCCAAGAGAGCGCCATCACTGCTCAAGCGGTTCGGATCATCCGCCTCCGTGATGTCGACTCTCGTGCGTCTGATCATCATATAGGCATCAAGCTCAAAGGCCCAAGAAGTGAGCGGATGGCCGTAAAAGGCATAGCGTGATTCGGGCGAATGCTATCGACTACGTCCCGGTGATTTTGACTTCGCGTTGATGGAAGTATCGACGAGCGATTCCGCTACCAACCGCTCCAGTCTTCGTTTCCGGCTGCCAATCCATTTCGCATAGTACGTCTCGGTAACTTTGACGCTGGCATGTCCCAGAAGCCGGGAAACGTCTTCAAGCTGCATGCCGCGCAGCAGAGCTCGCACTGCGAATGTATCTCGGAGCCGGTGCGGACGGCAATCTGCGATTCCGGCACGCTTGCCGATATTCTGCATTCTTTCGTAGACTGCCTGCGCGAGCGGTCTCGGATCACTTCCAGCGCCGTACCAGAATGGCCCCTTCATCGAAAGCCATTTGCACTCGTCGATCCGCTTCTTCATCTCGTCCGTGAGGAACGCTTCCAGGAGCTTCGGCTTTTCGGACCGCTTCTGTTTCTGCGGCTGATACGTGTAGATCCACAGGCTATCTCCCTTCGAGAGGCCGCGAGGATCGAACCCGACAGCATCGCCAACTCGTAATCCCGTTGCAAGCATCAATTCCAAAAGGAGCCGGAACGTGGCAGCCTGCTTGGCGTATCCATGGGTTCCCCCGTCCAGTTGCGAAGCATGATCGAGGATCGTCGCGATTTCCTCATCGGTGTACGGTTCCTTCTGGTCGTACACCGCCTTCACCGTAGTGACCTTATCGACGAGCGCCTCCTGGATCCACCCCCGCCGAAAAGCAGCCCGGAGAAAGCACCGGATCTTTGCGAAGGTCGTTGCCTTGGTTGTCATCCGCATCGCCTTCGGCAAGCCGGCCGTCTTGAACGTCTCCAGATGATCCACTGTCATTTCGCGGATGTGCATGATGTTCTGCCCCTCCAGAAACCGCTGAAGTCTTTCGAGCGCGAGCCGGTGCTGATTGAGAGTCCGCGCATCGAGGTCCTGCTCGCGCGTCGCAAGATATTTCTCGATGCATTCGGAGAGCGGCGGCCCGGTCACGGAGTCTGTCTGGACTTGCGCCATCAGCGATGCTCGCAACGCTTCCGCCCGCTTCAGGTCAGAGAACTGTGTACTTTGGCGAGGAACAATATCGCCCGCCGGCGTGCGACCATGAATCCAGATTGGGCAATCACAATCCATCCAAAAACGGCGCTTGCTGTGCGGGACACGGCTCTTGTGGATGGGGCAACTCTGGAGGTGTCGCTTGTACAAAACGAGGCTTTTTATGGCCTGAGACACCCCTTCAGTGTACGAGTACTCGTACACGGCGTCAAATCGCGGTTGCAACTTATTGATTCTAAAAGGTGTGGCTCCCCGGCATGGATTCGAACCACGATTCACGGCTCCAAAGGCCGCTGTCCTACCATTAGACGACCGGGGATCTTTCGGAGGGACCGGCGAACCATCCTAGTGTAACAGCAGCTCCCATCTCACTTCACGCCGAGACGTTCTTCCAGGCTTCGCAGCATTGTCTCTAGTTGCTTGATGCGCCCGGCCTGCGCCGCATTCTCTTCGCGCAGACGCTTCACCTCGGCCTCCAACCCCTCCCGCTCCTGCGTGAGCCCGTCGACCTCGGCCGGGACGGCTTTTTTCGCCGGTGGACTCCCCAAAAACCGCGACGCCTCTTCCACCGTGCGGCCTCCCGCCTCTTGAACGGTCATGCGCACTTCCACGTCGCCGGATTTGCGCTCATAAATCAACATGCCGGCCGCGAGGTCTTGAGGCGTAAGCGCGATCCTTTGGGTTCCCGGTCCGTCCAGAATTTCGAGCGATCCGCGGACAGCCTTCGCGACAGGACGAGCCCCCCGATCCCATTCGATCTGTAGTTGGCCTTCTCGCTCGATCAGCGCCAGGGAAATCGGCTCGGGGGGACGATCGGCGCTCATCCACCGCGTCGCCAGCAGAGCGAGCCCAATCAACAGGAAACCCCAAGCCACAAGCCACTTCGAACCGATGCGCCGCGGGGATGCAGCTGTTTCCGCCGCGGTGAGAAAACGCGGCTCGGGTTCGGACGGCTCAGCAACGGCGGCCTGCGGGCGGAAGGCCACAGCCGGAAGGGCGGATTCGGGACCGGGTTCCACCTGTCTGGCCCCTTCCCGCCTCCTGGGAACATTCGCCGCGCGCGCCGGAAAAGCGAACTCGCGATCGCTGCCGTCCGTTCGGACGGAGCCGTCCGGCTCGCGAACGAAGAAGCCGCCCCGCGTGCTTCCGTCCGGCTCGGGGCAAACCACCAAAGCAATCTGCCAAAGGTCGGGGAAGAACTTCGAATAGACTTCCAGATCCGCGGGCGAGAGCGCCAGACCACCGCGGGTATGCGACAGGAACCATCCCAGGCGAAGCATGTTTTGGAAGCGAGGTTCCTTCGAATCTCGCCCGATCTGCTCCTGGAGGGCTATGCGGTCACTTTCGGAAAGAACAAAGCCCGGACCGAAGGCATGTTGGCAGACAACCGGCTCAATGTCCTGAATGATCAAGGTCCGGTCTTCTTTGGAGCCGTAAAGGATGCCGCCCACCTCCAGTCCGCCCCGCGAAAACCGCCGGAACCCGTCCCAGACCTGATTCCGGATCTTCTCGATCGCGGTCTCCGAATACTCGATGACCAGCGGGATTTCGGAGGCGCTGTGCGGTTCCGGGACGCTCATGACTGGCTCGAGTTGGCGGCGTTCCATGCCACGCCATCGTCGCCGCCGCTCGGTTCTTGATCGTTTTCGTGGACGTGGTAGTAATACGTGATCGCCGCCATCGCCCCGGCGAGGAGCAGCGCCGCAATCACGCTTCGAAGCGTCTTGGCGTTCCAGGCGTTTTGCTCGGAGACCGCGGACATGGTGGCAGTAACGATAGCGAGGGCAAGCCCGCCGCTTAACACGAACTTGGCATACCAAGGCATAAGGTCCAAGTGGTTCTCGCCGCCCACTTCGCCCCAAAACGTCAGGACGGCGAGCAGCGCCAGCAGGAACTCGGCAATATAAGCCAAGCGCCAAAAGTAGGGAGGCATGGCGGACACTTCTTTCATTTTAGGCGCCCTGGCAAGAGCTCCACCGGCGCTTCATGATGCCGCCGACTACGGACGGGCCAGCTCCGGAGTAGGCGCTGGCGATCACAGGTTTGCCGAGAAACATTGCTTCGGCTAACGTCAGGCCGAATCCTTCGCACCGGTGCAGCGATATCAGACAATCGCAACAATTCACCAAGGCGATGACATCGGCTCGATCGATGGTG
>DASQJB010000026.1:0-4846 GCA_035631295.1 Bryobacteraceae bacterium
AGATCCGGAAGCTGGAAAGAATCCAGCAGGCCGCTTTCAAACAGCGACTCCTCGGGATCTTCCGGGACGGGCTTTTCGGCGACCTTTTCGACTACGGCGCGCAGACGTTGTTGAAAGTCGGGCATGCGCTTCTATCGTGGCACAGCCGCTCGCTTCAAACCGCTTGCAATGCGCACTATCGCCGCCGCGCTCTTATCGACGTCGTCTTCTGTAGTCTTCCATGACGACACGCTGATCCGCATGGCGGCGCGACCACGCCACTCGGTTCCGCTGCACCAGCAGACCCCGTCGTTTTGGATGTCGGCGATGATGCGCCTCGTGAGCTCATCCTCTCCGAAGGAAACGAGCACCTGGTTGAGGACAACTTCATTGAGCACCGAGTAGCCGGCGTTTCGCAACCCATCGGCGAAGCGCGCGGCGAGGCGGCCGGTTCTTTCGATCATGGCGGCCAGCCCTTCGCGCCCCAGCGAACGGAGCGCCGCCCACACTTCAATCCCGCGCGCCCGCCGCGAGGACTCGGGCACATAGTGCGCCGGCTCCCGCGTCTCCGCCGCCGGGAGATAAGCCGCGCCAAACGCCATGGCTGCGCGAAGCTGCTCAGGCTCCCGAACTAGAGCCAGGCCCGAATCGTAGGGCACATTAAGCCATTTGTGGCAGTCGACCGTCCAGGAATCGGCAGCGGCGATGCCTGCAGCCAGATGCGTGTACACGGGCGAAGCCGCGGCCCAAAGCCCAAACGCTCCATCCACGTGAACCCAGGAAGCCGCTTTGCGAGCGCGAGCGCAAATCTCCTCGGCGGGATCGAAAGCGCCGGTATTCACGTTACCGGCTTGAATGCACACGATGGTCCGATCGTCGAGCGGCGGAACGGCTTCGGCTTTCATCCGGCCCTGCTCGTCCGCGGCGACTCGCGACACTCGCGATCTGCCGAGTCCCAACATGGCGAGCGCTTTCAGGAGGGAAACATGAACTTCGTCGCTCACCACGACGCGGATCGGAGGAGCCTCGAAGAGGCCGTTCTCCTCTACATCCCATCCGGCCCGCGACAGAAGCGCGTGCCGCGCCGCGGCTAAGCACGTGAAATTCGCCATAGTAGCACCGGTGACGAAGCCAGCTCCGCACCCCCGCGGCAATCCCAGGAGATCTCGTATCCACTCAATAGCGATCTCCTCGATCGCCGCCGCCACGGGAGACATCACCCGTAACGCCGCATTCTGATCCCACGCACCCGCAAGCCAATTCGCCGCCAGTGCAGCGGGCAGCGAGCCGCCGGTCACAAACCCGAAATATCGGCCGCCCGCCGACGCCACGGTCGCCGGGGAACCGGCTTGGTCGAGCAAGGCAATCACTTCCGCGGGATCAGTGGGATGCGGCGGCAGCGGCCCGCCCAGCGGTTCCAAGCGTGCTACGTCTTCGGGCGCGGGCGCAACGCGCCGGCGTCCGATTCCTTCAAGGTATTGCATGGCTCTCGCCGCTGCATCCGTGAGCAATTCGTTCATATCGTGGCGCATGGGTAGCGATGGCGCCTCCCGCTTGACCTCAGATTGACATAAGATAAAGGACGATGACCCTGCTCCACAAGTCGTTGCCGCGGCGGACGATGCTGAAAGGGATTGGCGCGGGCCTGGCCTTGCCCTTCTTAGACGCGATGCTTCCGCCTATGCGCGCGGCCGCGAAGCCCGCGCACCGGTTCCAGGCGTTTTATACACCCAACGGAATGGCGATGGAGTATTGGACTCCGAAGGGCGAGGGAACAAATTTTGAGCTCGCGCCGATCATGGAGCCGCTCGCGCCCTTCAAGAATCAACTGACGATTTTCTCCGGGATCAAGGCGAGCTGGAACTACATTCACGCGGGCGCGTCTGGATCGTTTTTGACGGGGACACCCCGCGGCGGGCGGAACGAGATCGAGATCATCGCCGACGTATCTATAGATCAAAAGCTGGGCGCGCACTTCGGGAAAGAGACGCAGCTAGAGACCCTCGAAATCTGCATGGACCTGCCTGCCAACGCCGGAGCGTGCACAGGCAACTTGAGCTGCGCCTATCTCGACACGCTGTGCTGGCGGACGCCGACGCAGCCGCTTCCCATGGACTGGAATCCGCGAACGGTTTTCGAGAAGCTCTTTGGCGACAGCGGCACCACGGACCGGGCCGCACGTGAGAGGCGATTGCAACAGCACAAGAGCATTCTGGATTCGGTGAGCGGAAAGCTGGAGGACCTGAAGAACCAACTTGGGCCGCGGGATCGCGGCAAGGTGGATGAATACACGGACGCCGTGCGCGACGTAGAGCGGCGCATTCAGATGGCCGAGAAGCAGAGCGATATCGAGCTGCCGGCTCTGGATCAGCCTCTGGGCGCGCCGCCGGTGTTCGAAGATCATCTGGCGCTGATGCTGGATTTGCAGCTGCTGGCGCTTCAGTCAGACCTCACCCGCGTGGTTTCGTTCATGATCAGCAAAGAGCAGAGCCCCCGGCCGTATCCTCAGATCGGCGTACCGGAAGCGCACCATCCGCTTTCGCATCACAACAACATTCCCGAGCTCGTGGAAAAGATGTCGAAGATCAACCGGTATCACGCGGAGTTGTTCTCGAAATATCTGGCGAAGCTTCGCGCGACCCCGGATGGCGACGGGTCCTTGCTGGATCATATGACCATCCTTTATGGCGCGGGCATCTCCAACAGCAACGGACATTCGGGCGAGAATTTGCCGCAGATGCTCGTGGGTGGGCACGCGGGACGGATCAAGGGCGGCCGGCACATCAAGTATTCCGACAAACCGTCGCAGGCGAACCTGCTGATGACCATCATGGACCGGATGGATTATCCGGTGGAGAAGGTCGGCGGCAGCACGGGCAAGCTTGCGGTAGACCCGCTTGAGGTATAACGCGCGTGATGCGAACCCTTGCGCTGGCCGTGTTATCCGCTGTTGGCGCGTTTGCTGCCGGCGCTGCGCAGCCCGGTGTCGAGGAAGCTGCCAAGAACGGCGACAAAGCCACCCTGCGCGCGCTCATCCAGAAGAAGGCCGACGTAAACGCGGCCGAACCGGATGGCACGACCGCCCTCCATTGGGCGAGTTACCACGATGATTTGGAGAGCGCGGACCTGTTGATTCGCGCCGGCGCCAAGGTCAACGCGGTCACGGATCTCGGCGCGACGGCGCTGTGGGCCGCCAGCCAAAACGGAAGCTCGGCGATGGTGCGGAGGCTGCTGGAGGCAGGCGCGAATCCGAATCTGGCGCTGCTGTCGGGGGAGACGCCGGTGATGGTGGCCGCCCGGGGCGGTTACGCGGAGGTGCTGGAACAACTGCTGGCCAAGGGTGCGAATCCCAATGCGCATGGAACGCGCGGCCAAACGGCGCTGATGTGGGGCGCGTCGCAAGGGCATCCGGAAGCCGTGAAAGCGCTGCTGGCGCATCACGCCGATCTCAGCCTCCGCTCCGATGTTTGGAGCGAGGTGATGGCCGTTCCGCCGCACGGATATCTTCCCTATAACAAAGCCATCCCGCACGGCGGGGAAACGGCGTTGATGTTCGCCGCGCGCGTGGGCGACCTGGAGTCGGCGAAGCTGCTGGTGGCCGCGGGCGCGAATGTTAACGACGCGGACGCGTGGGGCGTGAGCGCAACCACGCTCGCGGCGCATTCCGGTTTTACCGATCTGGTTCTGTTTCTACTCGACAAAGGCGCTAACACGAACCTTGCCGATTCCGGCTTCACCGCGCTTCATGAAGCCGTGATGCGGCGGGACGAGAAGATGGTGGCGGCGCTGCTGGACCACGGCGCGGATGCGAATGTGCCGTTGAAAACGTGGACTCCCACGCGGCGTTCTTCCGAAGATTTCAACTTCGATCCCCAATTGGTGGGTGCGACTCCATACTGGCTCGCCGCCCGTTTCACCGCTCCGGAAATCATGCGGCTGCTGGTGAAGCATGGCGCCGACCCGCACTTCGTGCACCATGCCGAGTACGTGGGCGAACGAGGATTCGCCGCCGTGCCGCAGACCGAGATCGCGACGCCGGTAATGGCCGCTGTGGGAATCATCCGGACCAAGCCCTGGGCGGAGATTCCGAAAAACGACGCAGAAGCGCTCGCGCTGGAAACCGTGAAACTGGCTGTGGAGCTAGGGGCCGACGTGAACCTCGCCAACACTGACGGGCGCACTGCTCTGGATGCAGCGAAGGCGCTTCGATATCAGAGCGTCGCCGATTTTCTGATCGAGAAAGGCGCGAAGGCAGGAACAGGCGGGTCCGGCTCGGGACGCGGAGGCACCGGCCGAGGGCGCGGGGCAAGGTAATGGGCGCCGCTACCGCGTTCTGAATGGCACTCGCGCCGCGAGGAGGTGAGCGAGTGCAATTGAACCGAAGACAATTGATGTTCGCTGGCTTGGCGACAATGGTTCGTATGCCCGCACGCGGTCAATCTGCGAATGCGTCTCGTGGCGTCAAGGCGCTGGTATTCGATACCTTTGGAACCGTCGTGGACTGGCGCGGGTCGATTATTGCGGAAGGCGAGGCGTGGGGGAAGGCTAAAGGACTGAACGTCGACTGGCCGCGCTTCGCCGACCGCTGGCGCGCCGGCTACGCGCCCGCAATGGACAAGGTCCGCAAAGGCGAGATGCCGTGGACCAAACTTGATACTCTCCATCGGATGCTCCTGGAGGATCTGCTAAAGGAATTCGGCATCACGGGGCTGAGCGAGGCCGAGAAAGACCAATGGAATCGCGTGTGGCACCGGCTGAAACCATGGCCGGATTCGGTCGCCGGACTAGCGCGATTGAAGAAGAAGTACACCATCGCTCCGCTATCGAATGGGAATGTGTCACTGTTGGCGAACATGGCCAAGAACGC
>DASQJB010000027.1:0-10075 GCA_035631295.1 Bryobacteraceae bacterium
TGCCGGCCCGCGTTCGCGCTCTGGGTCTTGCGCCGAATTGCGCCCTTCTCATATCTAGTGGCGCCACTCTGCCGGGTTCGAAGGTGGTTGAGCTTCCTTGGGGCCGCGAGCGAGCGATTAACATGTTCCACGTGGAACTACCGTAATGTGTTTCGAGCGACACAGCTAAAGAGCGTTCCACGTGGAACCTTATCGTGATAACATTTAACGAAACGTGGCAAGAGTAATCGCGATTACAAATCAAAAGGGCGGCGTAGGAAAGACGACGACAGCAGTGAATCTGGGAGCATCGCTGGCGGCGAATGACTTGCGAGTTCTCTTGATTGATTCGGATCCGCAGGGAAACTCGTCCAGCGGCTTGGGCATTGATAAAAGTAGTTTAGTATCAACGATTTACGACGTGATATCGGATAAGGCTGCGCTGCAGGACGCCGTTCTGAAGACTGAGTGCGAAGGGTTGGAGATTGTCCCGGCGGATAAGAATTTGGTGGCTGCGAATCTGGAGCTTGTGGATGTCCCGGAGCGCGAATTTGTACTTCGGAAAGCGATTGAGCCGCTTCGTGACCGTTACAGCCACATCTTGATCGACTGTCCACCTGCGCTTGACCTCCTAACTCTAAACGCCTTAGTTTCAGCAGATTCCGTCCTGATTCCGATCCAGTGCGAATTTTTCGCGCTGGAAGGTATATCGCAGTTGATGGATACGATCGATAAAGTGCGGGAGGGTTTCTCGCATCCCCTTCGGATCGAAGGGATTTTATTAACAATGTACGACGACCGCACTAACTTGACGCGAACCGTAGCCGAGGATCTGCGGGATTTCTTTGAGAATGAAGTATTTACGACGGTCATCCCCCGAAGCATCCGACTTGCGGAGGCCCCGAGTCATGGAAAGCCCATTCTGATGTATGATCCGCGCTCGCGAGGAGCCGAGAGTTACATCAAGCTGGCGAAGGAAATCATAGAGAATGAACACCGCAACAGACAAGTCACGCAGACCGCTGGGTAAGGGGCTTTCAGCTCTTCTTGCTCCACGCGCGTCTGCTCAACCGCAAGGGGACGGGACTGCCGTTGCCGCCGCGCCGGCGAATCCATCCAGGATTGCGATCGACGCTATTGCCCCGAACCCAGTACAACCAAGAAGTGTCTTCCAACCAGAACAGTTGGAGGAGTTGGCTGCATCCATTCGGGCGAACGGAATCATTCAGCCCCTGATCGTGAGGCGAGTGGGGCAACAGTACCAAATTGTTGCCGGTGAACGGCGCTGGAGGGCGGCCAAGATTGCAGGGCTTTCCGAGGTGCCAGTCGTGGTACAGGAGGTCGCCGACCGGCAAATGCTGGAGTTGGCGCTCATCGAAAATATCCAACGCGAAGACCTCAATCCCATCGAAACGGCCCTCGCTTATGACAGGCTGGCGCGAGAGATGGGGCTCTCGCAAGAGGAAATCGGCCGCCGAACCGGCAAGGATCGGACCTCCATCAACAATACGATCCGGCTGCTGCGTCTGCCGAAGGAGGTGCAACTGTTGGTGGCCGAGCACAGGCTATCGATGGGCCATGCAAAGGCGATCCTGGGGTTGGCGACGGCCGAGCAACAGATCCAATTTGCAGAGAAGGCGGCAGCCCAGGGCCTCTCGGTTCGCCAAGTAGAGGCGCTGGTGCAGGAAAGCGGCTCAGATCGAGCGAGGGGCGGCGGCCTGAAGCGGGAGACGCAGCAGGACCCCAATGTGCGCGCGGCGGTAGAGCAACTCGAAAGGGCTTTGGGAACACGAGTTCGGATTGTAGAAATGAGCGAGCAGCGCGGGCGGATCGAGATCGATTACTACTCCCAGGCCGAATTAGACCGGCTGTTTCAACACATAGCCGGGGAGCGGTAGACCCAGATGGTGCCGGCGGCAGGAGTCGAACCTGCGACCTACGGATTATGAGACCGTCGCTCTAACCACCTGAGCTACACCGGCGCGATTACCAGACTAGCATGCGCGTAGGGAACAAGGGTCAGGCGATGGAGAAAATAGCGGTCGAATTTTCGCGAGTCTCGAAAAGTTATCCGATCTATCCATCTCCGGGGATGCGCCTGAAGGAACTGGCGGTTTTGAACAGGCGGAGCTTTCATACCGATTATTGGGCCCTGCGAGACGTTAGTTTTCAGGTATCACGTGGCGAGACCTTCTGCATCATCGGTGAAAACGGGTGCGGAAAAAGCACGCTGCTACAGATTTGCGCGGGGATCCTCCAGCCCAACGAGGGAAGCGCGACGGTAAATGGCCGGGTTTCAGCTCTGCTGGAATTGGGAGCGGGGTTCAATCCCGAATTCACGGGGCGCGATAACGTTTATCTGAATGGCGCAATCCTGGGCTTTTCTCGAAAGGAGATGGACATCCGCTTTCGTGAGATTGCGGCGTTCGCCGAGATCGGGGAATTCATCGACCGCCCGGTTAAAACCTATTCCAGCGGAATGATGGTGCGGCTGGCTTTTTCGGTAGCGATCCATGTAGACCCCGAGATTCTCCTTGTTGATGAAGCGCTGGCGGTGGGGGATGTTTACTTCCGGCAACGGTGCGTACGGAAGGTGCAGGAGCTGAGGTCGCGAGGAATTACGATACTTTTCGTATCACACGCGACGGGCGATGTGAAGGCCTTGGGGGACCGGGCTCTTTGGCTCGACCGCGGGCGGATGATGGCGATCGGGAAAGCGGACCTGGTGGTTTCGAAATACCTAGCGGCGATGGAGAAGAAGGACGCACAGTTCAGGATACAGTCCGGAGCGGATGCCAAAGACGGGGAGTCAGGAGCTGGGAGTCGGGACTTGCGAAAGTCGAGTCCAGATCTGGAGTCGGTCGAGGTAGTGGAAGGAATTCCGAACATTGACCACCGATTTGGGGATGGGAGGGCGGAAGTGATCGGGATCGCGATATTGGACACCGACGGAAAGCGCTTATCCTCGCTTCAGATCAACTTCACAATCATTGTAAGAATCAGCGTACGAGCCAAGTCAAACATAGAGCGCCCGATTGTGGGGTTCATGTTCCGGAATCATTTGGGCGTGGATTTCGCCGGCACGAATACGGCGCGGGAAGGGTGCGATTTAGGTCCGTTGGCGCCCGGGGAAATTTGCACCTTGGACTTCCAATTGGATTTGCCCGCGCTGTACGCATCGTTGTTTTCGTTTTCGCCCGCGATAGCGGATGGCACGCTGACGCACTATGCGACCTGCGACTGGATCGATAACGCCGTCGTCCTGCCGATGGAGAAGGGGACGGATCAGATTTACGGACAACTTCATTTTCCATGCCGGGTGCAGGTGTACGGGCAGCGGCCAGGAGTGGAGCGGGTGGTCGCTTAAGCATGGAGTTCACCGGAGAGCGCGTAGTTCCTGGGCGCGTGAACGAGGATTTGTGGGCGGAACATGTGGCGCGGTATGCCTTTGCCGCGCAGTTGGCCGGGGGCAAACGCGTGCTCGACGCCGGATGCGGAACAGGTTACGGGGCCGCGGAGTTGGCGCAGAAGGGGGCGGCCGTTGTGGCGGTCGATGTGGCTTTTCTGGAGGCATGGGAGGATGTTGGGGCCCCCGGACCCCGATATTGCCAGGCGTCCGTGGAGGCGTTGCCGTTCCCGGCGGCGAGCTTCGATCTGATTGTCGCGTTCGAAGTGATCGAACATCTGCGCGATTGGCGGGCCTTGTTGCGCGAGGCGAGGCGAGTGCTGGCGCCGGAGGGACTATTTTTGGTCTCAACGCCAAACCGGGTCTATTACGCGGAGTCCCGAGGAGCAGAAGGGCCGAATCCATTTCACGTGCATGAGTTCGAATTTGAAGAATTTCGAACTGCTCTCCAGGAGTTCTTCCCGAAAGTCGATGTATGGGTGCAGAACCGGTTGGAAGCGTTTGTTTTCGACGGAGGAGCAGGCGGCCCTTTGCAAGGTTTCGCCGCGCACGGGAGTGAGCGCGAGGAGGCGCATTTCTTTATAGCCGTGTGCGGAGTGGATGTCGCCCCGGATCTGCGGCCGTTTGTCTACGTTCCACGGGCGGCAAATCTGCTCCGCGAGCGCGAGCGGCACATTCGCAAGCTGGAAGAGGACGTAGAACGGCAAATCGTCGAGCATGCCAAGCTGCAACAGTTGCACCAGGCGTTGACGGAACACCTCGAAGAGCAGAACCGATGGACCCTCGAAGTAGAGCAGAACTGGAGAGCGGCTCAAAAACGCATCGTGGAATTGCAGGAAGAGCTGGAGGCCACGGTGAAAGCATATGAGCGGGAGCTGGAAGCGCAGAACCAAGCGGCGACGGCGCGGCTGACAGAGCGGGCGCAGGAACATGCGGCGACGGTGCGGCTGCTGGACCAGGCCGAGGCGACGGTCATCGAGCGCACGGAATGGGCGCAGCGGCTGGACGCGGAACTCGCGCAAGCGAGGGCCGTGCTCGACTTGATCCGGCAATCGCGGTGGTTGAAGGCGGTGCGGGCGCTCGGGCTAGGTCCGAAGCTGTGAGAAGCGGTGTAGCAGCCCTGTGGAGGTTGCTGAAGGGGCTGCCCCTGGCGGTCGCAGCGGTGATTTTGCAGGTGTGCGCGTTTGTGGCGCTGGCGGTGTGCGATGCGGTTTCGGCGGTCTTTCAGAGGAGAGGGGATGCGCGACACGGAACAGCAGTCCGCGGACGTGCTGCAAGTGTGGTGATCCCGAACTGGAATGGGAAGGAGTTGCTGGAGAAGTATCTGCCGTCTGTCGTGACGGCGATTGAGAACTTTCCGGGGAGCGAGATCATTGTCGTCGATAACGGATCGACGGATGGAAGCGCGGCGTTTGTACGGGAGCGGTTTCCGCAAGTGCAAGTGGTGGCGCTAGCGCGAAACCTTGGGTTCGGAGGCGGCTCGAACGCAGGGATTCGGGTGGCTCGCAATGACGTTGTGGTGCTGCTCAACAGCGATATGCGGGTGGATAGGGGTTTTTTGGGGCCGCTGCTCGATGGGTTCACGGATGAAGACGTCTTTTCGGTGTCGTGCCAGATCTTCTTTTCCGACCCTGCCAAGATTCGCGAAGAGACGGGACTCACCGAGGGTTGGTGGCAGCAGGGCGGGCTGCGGGTGCGTCATCGGATCGACGAACAAGTGAACGAGTTGTTCCCGTGCTTTTACGGCGGTGGAGGTTCGTGCGCGTTCGACCGCGCGAAATTCTTGGAGGTGGGCGGATTCGATCCTCTCTATCATCCGTTCTATTTCGAAGACACGGACCTGGGGTACCTCGCGTGGAAGAGGGGCTGGAAGGTGTTGTACCAACCGGCGAGCGTCGTGTATCACGAGCATCGCGGGACGATCGGGAAGCGGTTTAGTGAAGAATATATCCAAAGCGTCCTGAAGAAGAATTGCATTCTATTTGCGTTGAAGAACATTCACGACTGGCGGATGCTCGCCGCGCATTTCTTCTTTACCTGGGCGAACGCCCTGCTGAGCTGGTGGTTTGGCGATTCACCGGAGCGAGCGAATTTTGAGGGAATGGTGCGGGCGTCGTTGCAACTCCCCGCGGCTTTGGCGGCGCGGGCGCGGGCGCGGCGGGTGGCGGCGGTCGGGGACAGGGAGGCTTTCCGGCGGCCGCTGGGGGGACATTTTCGGGATGCCGTCGTCAGTCGTCAGCCGTCAGTCGTCAGCAACGGCAAACTGAGTGTCCTGTTCGTATCGCCGTATCCGATTTGTCCGCCGGTGCATGGGGGAGGGGTTTTCATGCACCAGACAGTGAGGGAGCTCGCGCGTCTGTGCGATCTGCACTTGATCGCGCTGCTGGACTATGCCAAAGAGCGAGCGGCGCATGAGGAACTGGACCGCATTTGCGCGTCCACGGAATATATCGTGCGGATGGAGGGCCGGCAGAAAGCGCTGGGCTCGATGGAACCGCACGCGGCGCGGGAGTTTCGCAATCGGGATCTGGCGTGGTTGATTCACCGGCAAATCTACTTAAGGCGCGTGGATGTGCTGCAACTGGAATACACGGCAATGGCGCAATACGCAGGCGAATTCCGGCGGATTCCGAGCATTTTGTTCGAGCACGATATCTACTTCCAATCCATCGCGCGGCGGCTGCCGTTTATGGCGGGAGCGAAGGAAAAGCTTCAGGCGCGGTGGGAGTACTTGCGCTCGTTACGGTATGAGCTGCGGCTACTGCCCAAGTTAGACCGCATTCAAGTGTGCAGCCGCGAGCAGGCGGAGTATTTGGCTTCGTTCTTGCCGGCGCTAGAAGGGCGGATCGATGACGGCTACCGGGCGGGGATCGATACGTCGCTATATGAGTTTCGGCCGAATGGGCGCGAGCCGTTCACGATGCTGTTTTTGGGAAGTTTCCGGCATGCGCCGAATCAAGAGGCTCTGAATTGGTTCGTGCGGGGGGTGCTGCCGAAGGTGCGGGCGCGCGAGCCCAGGGCGCGTCTGATTGTGATCGGGTCCGACCCTCCGCCGCGGCATTCCCTACCGGAGGATGTGGGAGTCGAGCTGAAGGGATTCGTGGAGGATGTGCGGGAGCCGCTGGGGCGGTATGCGACTTTCGTATGCCCGATTTTGAGCGGGAGCGGGGTGCGAGTGAAGCTGCTGGAGGCGTTCGCGGCCGGCATTCCCGTAATCTCCACGCGTCTGGGGGCGGAAGGCCTGGCGGCAAACGATGGCGAGGTTTGCGCATTGGCCGATGACGAAGAAGGGTTCGCGGAGAGCGTGTTGGATTTGCTGGAGAACCCGGAGAAGTCGGAGGAGATGGCGCGGCGGGCCCGGGACGAAGTAGTGGCTCGAAGGGATATGAGGCGGATGACGGAGAAACTGGTGAATGGGTACTGGGAAGAGATTTCCCGGAAGCCCGGGGTCAGGGCGCAGAGGGTTGCGCAGCGATCCGCGCCCTGACGGAACCTACGCGTGGTGTCCGCTCTGTATTCTTCAAGACAGCAAGGGGCTCAAATGAACGCGGTGGTTTTTATGCCGGACACCTCGAACCGCTTGCGGCAGCGCAGATTCTTGCACATCACCTTGTCGTCGATCAGGACCATATAGCTAAGGGCCTTGGCGAAGCGGGCCCGGTCGCGCTCATCGGCGCGCGGAGGCAGCCGGTCGATCTTTTTCCGCACCAGCCAGCGCAGCTCGTACGACTCACTGGTCCGGCAGAAGGGACAATTCAGGGATGCAGGCTTGGTCGTTTCCGATTCGCGATAGAACTGACGTTCGTCCATGCGGCCGCGCGCGGCGCGGATCGTCTTTCATCATAGATTAGCCTGATAGTGTGCTGCCTGCCGAAGAGTTCGACAGAATCGTGGAAAGAGCGCTGCGCCGCATTCCCAGCCGATTCCGCAGGCGATTGGAAAACGTGGCGATCATGGTAGAAAAGGACTCTCCACGGCCGGGTTTGCTCGGATTGTATGAAGGCCGTCCGCTGACTCGTCGCAGCACCGCGCAGAGCTTCGCGTTTCCCGACCGGATTACTATCTTTCAAAGGCCACACGAACAGATGGCGCGCGACATCCATCATCTTGAAGAGATTGTGGCGGACACAGTCTGGCACGAAATCGCGCACTACTTCGGAATGGATGAAGGAGAAGTGCGGCGAGCCGAGAAGCGCCGGCGGCGGAGCAACGGCGCGGCGTGATCCAATGCTACATCACGGATCGCGGCGCGCTCAACGCCGGTGAATCGCTGGTTGGCGCAATTTCGCGCAATCTGGCGAGGGGGCCGAATTGGATTCAGATCCGCGACAAGGATCTCCCGGCTCGTGAGATTTACGAACTGGTCCACCAAGCGCTCCAATGCCCAAATCCGCGCGGGGTCAAAATCATCGTGAACTCCCGCGTGGATGTGGCGCTGGCGGCCGGCGCCGCGGGCGCTCATCTGCCGGCGGGCTCGCCGCCGCCCGAATTCTGGCGCCGCCTGACGCCAATCGGGTTCCGGATCGGCGTTTCCTGCCACTCCATGGAAGAGGTCCGCCAGGCCGAGCAAGACGGCGCGGACTATGTGTTTTTCGGCCCGGTATTCAATCCGATTTCGAAGTCATCGGACCGGCCTGCCCGAGGTCTTGGCGCTCTGTCCCGCGCCGCGATGTCGGTGGAAATCCCCGTGCTCGCTCTCGGGGGAATCACGTGGGACAACATGCGCGCCTGCATTTCGGCCGGCGCCGCTGGCGTCGCCGGGATCTCTCTGTATCAGTTCCCAGGCCGACCTGTTAGAATCTCTCCGTGACCGGCTCGGCGCCCAGACAGGCGTACTCCCGGGAAGAAGCGCGCCGGCTTCTGAACGTCTCCGAGCGCCAGCTCCGGAGTTGGGAAAGACAGCAACTGATTCCTTCCGCTGCAGTCTACGGGTTCCGCGAGCTGGTGGCGCTTCGCACCCTGATCAAACTGCGGCGCGATCGAGTGCCTGCCGCGCAGATCAAGCAAGCGCTGGCCGCGCTCGCGCAAAAGCTGCGCCACATCGAAGATCCTCTGACCGAGCTGAGGCTCTACACCGATGGAAAAAAGATTCATGTCGAAGTGGAAGGGCGCGCGATGGAAGCTGTTTCCGGCCAGTTGCTGCTCGACTTCGACCGGAACGAGCTGAAGCGGCTGGTGGAATTCAAGGCCAAGGACGAATCGCAATCCGGCCGCGAACAGCGCAAGGAGGCGGAGCGCTGGTTCCAGCGAGGCTTAGAACTGGAGCAGGCGGGCGCACCCGCCGACCAGGTGATCACCGCCTACGAAACGAGTCTCCGGCTGGATCCGAAGTCCGCCGGAGCGCTGGTCAACCTCGGAACCATTCATTTCAACGCGCGCAACTGGGCCGAGGCGGAGCGATGCTACCGCGCGGCATTGGAGGCTGACCCTACCTATGCCCTAGCGCATTTTGATCTCGCCAATCTCTATGACGAGCGCGGCGAACGCAACAAGGCCCTGGAGCACTATGAAGCTGCCCTGCTCATTTCGCCCCATTACGCCGATGCGCACTACAACCTCGCGCTGCTTTATCAAGGTTCAAACCAGCCAATGAAGGCAGTCCACCACTGGACCCGATACCTGAAGCTCGATCCCAACAGCCACTGGTCGACCATAGCGCGGCAGGAACTCGCCAAGCTCCGCCGGACCACGATACTGCCGGGTTCGAGAGCCTGAGCAATCGGAAAGGCTAGCGGGAACTAACCAATTGGTTAGCCGCGACACCCCTCCGCGTCGTTCTGACACAGCTTACTTTGCGCTTGTGGCCTCGGGAGTATGATCGTCTTTGCGTTTAGGCGAGGACGCAATCATCTCCAAGAACAAGGAAAGGATCAACAAACCGGCGATTGCCGCTCCGATCATCATAAGCACCTTCCAACTCCACCAGACCCTCTGTCTTACTGCCGCTGCCTTTTACGAGCATGCGGGCTTCCATCGCCCCAACTGGACCGCTCCGAGTTCGTCAGTTGACCGCCAGAAAGCGGTTGTGACGAAGTTAGCTGACGCACCTGCGCTCGCTGATAAAGAGCCGCGAACAAAGGGAGCGGTTACTAACCCGCCTGGGTACTTCTTGGGACCCCTCGGATAATTACTAGATGTTATCGGCGAGCGACCGGATTCCTTGAAATCATCCGGAGCTTACTTGGTGCGGCTAGCTGTCCACGGGAGGGCGGCGGCGGTGCCAATCGGTCCGGCTCTGAAAAGCCTTGCCGGTCGCGATCAACTCATGTTCCCGGAATGGCCGGGCAACCAGCGAGATTCCCACTGGGAGGCCGTTAGCGAAGCCGCAAGGCAGCGAGAGCGCTGGCAGACCAGCCAGGTTTCCAGCCGGAATAATGCCGCTCAGGCCGCGCCCGGCGGGACGAGGAACCGGCGCTCCGCCTCCGTTCAGCGGCTCGGAGGCTTTCGGCGCAACGGAGGTGCGGGCGGGGGCCAGCAGCAAGTCGACATTGACAAAAAGATCGCGGAACGCCGCCTGCACCTCGCTGCGGACTCGCATCGCGCGCAGATATTCGGCAGAGGGTAGGTCCAGCATCGCTTTCAGGCCTGCGATCTGCTCCTTATCGGACAGCTCTTCCACGCGGCCGCTGCGGATCAGATCTTCGAAGGCTGAGCCCGCCTCGCCAGCGATAATTACTTGTACCAGAGAGC
>DASQJB010000028.1:0-6805 GCA_035631295.1 Bryobacteraceae bacterium
CGGCGGCGGTGCCAATCGGTCCGGCTCTGAAAAGCCTTGCCGGTCGCGATCAACTCATGTTCCCGGAATGGCCGGGCAACCAGCGAGATTCCCACTGGGAGGCCGTTGGCGAAGCCGCAAGGCAGCGAGAGCGCGGGCAGACCAGCCAGGTTTCCAGCCGGAATAATGCCGCTCAGGCCGCGCCCGGCGGGACGAGGAGCCGGCGCTCCGCCTCCGTTCAGCGGCTCGGAGGCTTTCGGCGCAACCGAGGTGCGGGCGGGGGCCAGCAGCAGGTCGACATTGACAAAAAGATCGCGGAACGCCGCCTGCACCTCGCTGCGGACTCGCATCGCGCGCAGATATTCGGCAGAGGGTAGGTCCAGCATCGCTTTCAGGCCCGCGATCTGCTCCTTATCGGACAGCTCTTCCACGCGGCCGCTGCGGATCAGATCTTCGAAGGCTGAGCCCGCCTCGCCAGCGATAATTACTTGTACCAGAGAGCCGTAAGGAAAGTCCGGCAGCTCGAGCTCCTTCATCTTGAAACCAAGAGACTTGATCGCCGCCAAACCGGATTGAAGCGCGGGCCGGACCTGGGGATCGGACCATTCTTGAAAGTCTACGGGGGCGTAACCGATGGTATAGTCGGCGGGTTTGATGGTGAATTGGGGCGAATAGGAAAACCCCCTACCCGCCGAGCCGGGATCCTCCGCATCGGCTCCGGCGATGCCACGGAGCACCAAAGCGCAATCTTCCGCCGAGCGGCACAGCGGGCCGATCTTATCCAGCGTCCAGGAGAGCGCCATGGCCCCGCGTCGGCTCACTAAGCCGTAGGTGGGCCGCAACCCCGTGACGCCGCAATAGGCGGCGGGGGTGAGAATCGATCCCGAAGTCTCCGAGCCCAGCGTGAACACAGCCATCCCGGCGGCGGTGGCCGCGGCCGATCCGCTGGAGGAGCCGCCGCTCCATCGCGAACTGTCCCAGGGGTTGAGGCCCGGGCCAAAGAGGGAGGCCGATGCAGACCCGTAGCCACCGCCCCCAGCCAGCTCCACCATAGACAGCTTGCCGATCAGGATCGCGCCCGTTCTTGACAGCCTTTGCACCACCTGCGCGTCTTCCTGGAACACCTGGCCGGCGAAGGGCCTCGCGCCCCAAGTGGTCGGCACGCCTTTCACCGCCAACAGATCCTTCACGGCGTACGGAATTCCCTGTAGAGGGCCCCGAGTGCGATCGATCTTCAGGTCGCTATCAACGTTCATGGCCTGGCGGATCGCTTGCTCGCGCAGGGAAAGGGCGAGCGCGTTGTAGCGGGGGCCTAAGCGCTCCAGCCGGTCGCAGAAAGCCTTGGTCAGCTCGACAGCCGAGAATACCTTGGAACGCAGCCCGGCGTTAATCTCCGTGATGTTTGCAAAGAAGATGTCGTGGGGGACGGCCATCGCTCAGGCCCGGAACCGGAACGCCGGCTCGACCGAGCGCGGCAGCTTGACCTGGGCGATGCGCTGGGTGGCGGATTTAAGTTCCTCGCGGGCAGACTGGAGATCCGCGTCAGCCGCAGCGCCCTTTGCCGGTTGCGCCCGAGCCGGCGCCGTGGGAGCTTGCGCCAGCACCGCCTGTCCAGCGGCTGCGCTCGCGAGAATCCCCACCAAACTCCGGCGTTTTATCCTCACGACGCCATTTTGACACAGCCGGGGGTGGAGAAGGCTTCGGCCTGCAACGGGTGCTTTACCACCTGTGCCCGTGCAGAGGCTAAAGCCTCCGTTGCAGGCTGAAGCCTGCTCCACACGAAAGCTAGAACTCGGCCCGGAGCATGAACTCGATCCGGCGCGGTGCGCCCGTTCCCACGGCGCCGGTGTTGATGATGCTACTGATCCTTCCGAAGCTGCCGCTGACCGACGGCGGATTTCCGGTCAACGCGCCGATGCTGCCCGAAGGATTGTTGAAGACCGGATGATTCAGCAGATTATAGGCCGCCGCGCGAAAATTCAAAGCCAGGCGCTCGCTCAGCCGAAAGCGCTTCTGCAAGGAGCTGTCGATTTCGAACATTCCCGGCCCGTTGGCTATATAGCGCCCGAGGTTGCCCCAGGTTCCGTTCGCCGGTGCGGCGAACGCAGCCGGGTTGAACCAGTTATTGATGGTCTGATTCGCGGCGTAAATCCGCACGCCGGGAACCAGGTTCGGGCGCTGGCTGGAAGTATTGCCGTCCGGCAGCGCACTGGCCTTGCGCGACATGGTGATGTTCACCGGCAGGCCCGTTCGGGCGGCGCCAATGCCGGCCAACTCCCAACCTCCCAGAACCGGTTTTCCACGCCAGAAGGGAAGCTCGTAAACCGCGTTGGCGATCAGATTATGGCGTACGTCGATGTTACTGCTCGAACGGTCGCAGGCGCGGCAGGCCATATCCTGAATCGCGACGGACTCGCCGGAGCCGATGGAGGCGTCCGTGATGCCGTGCGACCACATATAGTTCGTCTGAAACAACAGCCCGCGCGTAAACCTCCGGTGCAACCCAACCTGAAGCGCGTTGAAGTTGTTGTTGGCGTCGTTGTCTTTGAGCCCGAAGGAGCCGAAGCCCGCCAGGGGGCGTGTGCCCGTGGCCGGATTGATCAGGTTGGTTGTGTACCGGTCGAATAGGTGATGGCCCTCGCCGCCGGTATAGCCCACCTGCAACAGCCAGTCGGACGGCAATTGCCGCTGGACCAGGAAATCCCAGTTCTCGTAGTAGAGATCCTTGCGGTGACGGTCGATGGCCTTAGGGCTAAAGAGCTGGTTCTTGGGATCGAGGAAGGCAACCAGCGGGAAAGACAAAGCCGGGAAATCGGTCGAGGAAAGCGAATAGCGAGGAACAGCGCTTTCCGCAGGATCGCTAAAGTCGTCGTTCTGATTGCCGCCGAAGAAAATGCCGAAGCCCGTCCGGATGGTGGTCTTCGGGTTCAAAGCCCAAGCCAAGCCCAGCCGCGGGCCGAAATCGTGGATATTGGGCGAGTAATAAGGCGTGCGTTTCGGGCAAAATCCTCCGCAGCCCAGAATGTCCACCACGGCCGAACGGTTCAGAATCTCGTGGACCACGGAATAATACTCGTAGCGCAGGCCGAGATTCAGCGTGAGGTTGGAGGAGGCGCGGTACTCGTCCTGGGCATAGCCCATGTAGAACGTCCTGCGGTTTCCCACTACGCCTTCGCCTTGCAGATAGGTCGCCGAATCGGCCTGATTATTGATGAAGTCGGCGTTCGTGGCGTAGGAAAGGGTCGACGTGGTCAGCGTGTTGCCGGAATTGTTCAAGCGAATGCGCTCTATATCAATGCCGAATTTGAGCGTGTGGCGTCCGCGCACCTTGGTCAGATTGTCAATGTAGGAAAACGTGGTCCCGACTTCGGTGTCGAGCGACGTGTCGCTGACGCCGTCGAACGTTCCCGGACTCACGGCCACCGGCGCGGTCCCATAGCCCCAGTTGTGATAGTTGGCGCGGTTCAGACCGAATTTCACTTCGTTAATCGTGCCGGGAGAAAGAATCCGCTGGTATTGCAGCACCAGATTCTGGGGAACGTGTGGAACGACGTTGTGATCTCCCAGGGCGTCCTGGGGCTTGTCGATATAAGCGTTGTCGATGTTGTAGCGCGCGAACATCGTATTCGCGTCGTTGAAGTGGTAGTCGAACCGGAACATGCCGGCGTCTTCGCGAATTGTATCCGTGGCTACCTTGGTCACTTGGTCTGTGACGCTGTCAATCGGCGTTTGCCCGGCCGGATAAGCATTGATGATGGGCGCAAGCGCCGGAGATTTCGCCAATGCCTGGGAGCGGAACGCGGCGTTGGGCACGAAGTTGACGAATGTCTGTCCCAAATCTTGCCGGAGCCCTTCGTAATTGGCATAGAAGAACGCCTTGTCTTTGACCACCGGGCCTCCAAGACTTGCGCCGAATTGGTGAAGCGTGAAGGGAGGAAGCGTCGAGCCGTCGAAAGGCGAGCGCGCGTCCAAAGCGTCGTTGCGGACGGCGTAGAACGTGCTGCCGTGAAGATCGTTGGTCCCGGTTTTCGATACGACGTTAATCTGCGCGCCTCCGGCAGCGCCCGATTCCGCTGTATAGTTCGCGGCGCTAACCCGAAACTCCGAGATCGAATCCAAGGCTATGTTGAGGCGCGTATCGGCCTTCTGGGTCTGCTCCTGCACGCCGCTGGTGTCGACGCCGTCGAAGGTGAAGTTACTGTCGTCCAGCGAATGGCCGGAGAACCGAATGCTACGCTGTGCGCCGTCGCCATAGTCGATGGCCCCGGGCGCGAGGAGCATCAAGCTGGCCCAGTTGCGGCCGCTTACTGGGATCTCCTTGATTTGCGCCGCTTCGATGACGCCGGAAACTTCGGCATTGGTGCGGTTTAGAGCCTCAGCCGTTGCCGTGATCTGGACAGCTTCCGTCGTGGCGCCCACCTCGAGCTTCGCATCGATCGTGCGCGTCTCCGAGTACTGAAGGTCGATCTCATTGATTGTGGCGGGCTTAAATCCGGTCTTTGTGATGGTAATGCTGTACGTTCCGACCGGCAGAAGCGCGATCTCGTACAGTCCCGCTTCGTTGGTCTCGGCCGTTCGATGGAGACCGGTAGCCGCGGATTTCAGGTCCACCATGGCCGCAGGCACAGCCGCGCCCGATGGATCCGTCACCGTACCGTTGACCGCGGCGCGATCCTGAGCGTAAACCGGGGCGAAGACGGAGAGAAAAAGAAAAGCCAAGCGCCGAGCCCGAAAAAACGAAGCCACGGGCTGAACTCGAAAAAACGAACCCGAGAATCGAAGCATGCGGAACCTCCTGAGCGGAGTCGTACTGGGACTCGCTGGGACTTTCTCAGGACTTTAGCCGACCCTCGTTAAAATCCAGTGACGCGACGGTTACAAGCCGGAGATTTCATGCAACTGAAATTAAAATGTCGGATGCTGAAAGATCGAGGACAAAGATGAATAAAACGTTGATAGCGCTTCTGTTGAGCGGCGCGGCAGGAATGTTATGCGCGCAGACGGAAAAGGTTGCGGGAGGGCCTTATGTGGTTCAGGCGGGGCCGCGCTCAGCCACGGTGATGTGGGTGGTCGAAACCGGGCAAGCGTCGGTGGGCCTCGAGCCCGGCAAGCTCGATAAGACAGTTCCCATTCTGCGCTCGCGGCAGATCGTGCTGAGCGGCCTAAAGCCCGGCTCGACCTACTACTATCAATCTTTTCCGGGTGAGGCCGGAAAGGGATCTTTCAAGACCGCACCGGCGGCGGAGACCAATTTCGAATTTGTGGTCTATGGAGACACGCGAACGCGCCACGATGTGCACCGCACGGTGGTCCAGGGCATTCTAAAGTACGCCAACCCGGACTTTATCGTTCATACCGGCGACTTGGTGGAAGACGGCGCCGATAGCTCGCTCTGGCCGATTTTCTTCAACGCGGAGCGGGAGCTGCTTCGAAAAACTGCGTTCTACCCGACCCCCGGCAACCACGAGCGCAACTCCGGCGAGTACTACGACTTGATGAGCGCCAAGCCGTATTACTCGTTCAATTGGGGCCAGGCGCACTTTTCCCTCATCGACAGCGACCTCCCCAACGCCGCGCCGACTGAGTTCGAGCGGGAAGCTTTCTGGCGCGAGCAAACTCAGTGGCTCGAAAACGATCTGAAGAACTCCCAGAACGCCGCGTTCCGGTTTGTCGCCGCGCATCATCCTCCTATGACGGCCGTGACCCGCCGCCAGGGGCAAAATGCGCACATGACCGCTCTGGAGCCGCTGTTCGAGAAATACAAAGTCACCGCGGGTCTGTTTGGTCACGACCATAACTATCAGCACTATGTCCTGCACGGCGTTCACTATTTCATCAGCGGCGGTGGCGGCGCGCCACTCTACGATGTGGATACTCCTCCCGCCGGCATCACCCGGAAAGTAGAAAGCACGGAGAACTTTCTGATTGTGAAAGTGGTGGGTGGCAAGGCGACGGTGGAAGCGATCAAGCCCACGGGGGAGGAGATCGAGTCGGCGCAATTGGGCCAGTAGTCCCACCAACGCTCGTCGGAAGGTGTATGCTTAGCCTCCATGGGCCAGCATCATATACACAGCCGCCGCAGTTTCTTCCGCCAGAGTTTTGGAGGCATCCTGACCGGGGCCTCGGTTTTCGAAGAGGCGTTCTTCCGGGCGAGTTGGGCACGGGCGCAAGCGCCGTCTGCAAACGCGAATCTCTTTACGATCGAGAAGGTCGCCGATGGCATTTACGCAGCGCTCGCCAAGCCCGCGGCGCTCACCAACAGTAACGCCGCCATTTTCGTGCTTTCGCGCGATGTGCTCGTCGTGGATGCGCACTCAAAGCCTTCCGCCGCCGCGTCGCTGATCGCGCAGATCAAGAAGGAGGTCACTGATAAGCCGGTTCGGTATCTCGTCAACAGCCACTTTCATTGGGACCACACGCAAGGCGATCAAGCTTATAAGGAAGCGAATTCGCAGGTCCAAATCATCGCCAGCGATACGACGAAGCAATTGATGACGCAGCTTCAACGTAATCGTTTGAAGGAATCGCTGGACAGCGTACCCGAGCTGATCGACGCGGCCAAGGCGCGGCTGGGCCGGGCCAAGACGCAGCAGGAGCGCGACTGGGCCAACGATCAGCTCCGGCAGCTCACGGCGTATCAGCAAGAGATGAAGAGTTACCCGTTGGAGCTACCTACCGTGACCTTCGCCAAAACGCACGTAATTAAGGATGCCTCCGGCGACTTGGAGCTGGCGTTCAACGGCAAGGCGCATACGGCAGGGGATATTCAGGTGTTCTCGCCGTCGAAAAGGGTGGTGGCTTCCGGCGATGCGATCATCGGATTCCT
>DASQJB010000029.1:0-6401 GCA_035631295.1 Bryobacteraceae bacterium
GGCGTCCTTCTTCCATCGTGTCCATGCGCTCCCTGCCATAAATGGGAGCTAGATTGTTGCGGAGCGTCTTGCGTTTTTGGCGAAAGCAGGCCGCCACGAAGTCGAGGAACTTGCCTTTATCGGGAAGTTGGAGCTCAGCGAAAGCGTCCCGCGGCTCCAAACGGATCACGGCGCTGTCGACTTTCGGAGCCGGCCGAAAAGCCGTGCGCGGCACTTCGAACAGAATCTCGGGCCGCGAGCCGAGCTGAGTCTGCACCGTCAAGTATCCATAGTCGCGGCTGCCGGGCGAAGCCGCGAGCCGCGCCGCGACTTCAGCTTGGACCAGAAACACAGCACGCCGCCATCGCCCACCCATCGCAAACACCTTCTCCAGAATAGGCGACGTGATGTAGTACGGCAGGTTGCCGACGATCACGGCAGGACCGAACGCCGTCAGATCCGCTTTGAGAACGTCTCCCTCGATGAGCTCCAGGCGGCCTGCTTCCAGAGCGGCCGCGAACTTCTGCCGCAGATAGTGGACCAGGTAAGGATCCACTTCGATGGCTATTACTTTCGAGGCGACTTCGAGCAACGGCGTGGTGAGAGCGCCTTTGCCCGGCCCGATCTCAATGGTGAGCGGAGCTTCGCCGCCTGGAAGGCCGGCGCAAGCCACGCGGGCGATGCGGTCCAGAATCGATCTGCGGGAAAGGAAATGCTGTCCGAGGCGGCGCCCCACTGGTTTCAGCGTAGCGTCCCTAAACCGCTCCCTAACCGTCGCGGCTCTGTTACTGGCTATGAACGAAAGCTCAAGCTGAGCCGCGACCACACGGAGCGGTTGTGATTGAGTTCGGCTTCAGCCCTTCACGTCGACGGAACTGGGGGAAAGCGTCAGCCGTAGCGTGCTGAGGCCGGGCTTGCCGAAGGCCGTCGCGGGAACAAACTCGGTGAGGAGCAGCAGATTCTCCAGGCTGCGCCGGAAACCGGGATCCAGAACCGTGCCAGGGCCGCTCACGATGTTGTAATCAATCATGCGTCCGAGCCCGTCGATCCGTACATCGACCACCACATTGTCGCCGGCCACGGCCACCGCCTGAGCGATCGCCTGAGCCAAGCGGTGCGCTTCGCCGGCGCTCCTGACTCCAACCCCGGTAGTCAACTCGGTGGGCACGTCCAAACCGCTGTTCACGCGAGGATAGGTGGGTACCACCCACATGCCCAACAAGATCACAGCGGAAAACGCACCCCCGGCGGCGGGCAGCGCCACGGGCCCCATGACGTTATGCGCCAGCAAACGCAGCCGGTCGCACCAATCCAGGAAGGCGCCGCGCGGATTGTTTTGCGCCAGCAACCGCTGCCGCTCACGCGACGCGTGCACGCGCAAAGCCGTGCTCAAAGCGGCTGGCGAATTCCGCTTAGGCAAGGCCCCCAGCACCCGGCTGAGCGTGTCGCCGCTTGCGTTCCTCAGGCTTGCGTTTCCCAGACGAGTATTCAAAATCATCGCCACTCCCACCAACCCACGCGCCACGGGGCGCGGGCTCCACGTGTTTAAATGCTTTCCCCGGCGACCTTCCTCATGGGCCGCCCACATGCCGAATCCGCCGCCGAAGGCTTGTCCAACTCCGCGGTCAAGCTCTTCCGGAGCGCCTCCCTGCCCCGCAGAATCTTCGACTTCACCGTCCCCAGCGAAATCTGGAGGATGTCGGCCACCTCCTCATAACTCAATCCCTCGATCTCGCGCAGCACCAGAGCTGCGCGAAACGCCGGGTTGACCTCTTTGAGCGCAGTTTCGACGAGCGCTTCTGTTTCCCGGTCCAGAGTCAGGTCGAAAGGAGACCTTCCGGCGTCTTGCAGCCAATCGCTATAGCCTTGCGTCTCGCCGGGCGAAGGCTCCAACGTAACCTCCTTCCGCTTATGGCGAGTGAGCCACCGCCGCTGATTGCGGGCTTCGTTGACCGCAATCCGGTAGATCCACGTTCTTAGACTACTCTCGCCGCGAAAAGAGGTTACCTTCCGGAAGACCTTGAGGAACACCTCTTGCACCACATCCTCGGCGTCCGCGGAATCGTCCACCAGCCGGCTGACCAGGCTGAAAACCGGGTGTTCGTAATCTTGAATCAGGATCTCGAAGGCGGATTCGTCGCCGCGCCGGAGGCCATCCAGCAGGCGTTCTTCGCTGCTGGCGCCCGAAAGCGCCAACGCTGCATCGAATTCCAAGCCGACGGCGGTATCTGCCACGTGCTCCCCGATTTCAAGATTCTACCGCGACTTTTACGGCGTATTAGACACCGGCAGGCGCGATTGTGTTCCCAAAGGCAACTCCAGCCGCTCCCTCAGGTCGCTGCTCTTTCAGGCGTTACGGGAGGCGAACGTCTTGCTGGGTCGTGAAGGTCAACAGGGTCTCGGATGGAATCTTGACCCGCTGGCCCTTCATAAAGACGCCCGAGCCCGCGCCGGCGGCCGCGCCGGCGCCGGCGCCAATCGCGGCTCCCTTGCCGCCGCCCGCAAGCGCCCCGATTACTGCGCCCACCGCGCCGACAGCAGCCGCTTTCTTGGCCGTGCTCGCGCCCTGCGACTTGCTGTACTCCGAAACCGAGGCCGTCTCCACCGGCACCGTTTTGCCGTTCACGGAGAACGAGAGAAGCTGGATCGTCAGTTCCGCCCTGCCCGTGAACTTTCCGGATTGCTTGTCCTCAACCAGACGAACGCGGGCGTCCGAGCCTTTGGGCGCCACGACAGCATCGCCGACTTTGATCGGGTCTTCCAGGCTGGCGCGAAATTCGTCGCCCGCCTTATCCTTCTCCGAGTCGATCGAGTCGATCAACCGAACGCTGATCGCCGTACCGCCAGGCAGGGTTTTCGCGCCCGATTCGTTCACCATGAGCGAGAGCAGGCGCTCGCTGACGCCCGCTTCCTTCAACTCCACAACGCGCGCGCCGCTCACCGAAAACTTTCCGGGTTGGCTCATGATGAGGCCCGCGATGAAGTTATCGCTGAACTGAGCCCTCACCAGCCGCACTACGGAATCGCTGTTCAGCGGCTCTTGCGAAGGCGCCTTCTTGGTCACTTCCGCCAGGATGCGCTCGTTCACGCCCGCCTTCTTCATATCGATCAGGCTGGCGACGTCGCCCGACAGATGCGACCCTTGCTGATCGATTAGATTGATGATGAAATCGTCGCTCAAACCAGAGTTCGCCATCTTGATGACGTCGCTGTTAGACAGAGCGGGCTGAGCCTGCAACGCGGCGCTCGCCGCCCACAAAAATAATGTAGGGGTGATCAGGAGTTTTTTCATGCTACCTCTCTTTTTCGATGTTAACCCGCCGCGAGGGGTTCCGTGTAAGGGGTCGCGCAGGGGCGAGAATTTGGGGTCGCGCAGGGGCGAGAATTTTTTGAACGAATAGAGCCAGTTTTTGGAAACCTCCCTTTCCTTCATTCATTTGCAGTGGGCGAAAAAACAAACCCAACGCGCTACTTAGAAAGACGAAAAAACAAACCCAAGGCGCCGTCGAACGGGCGATCCCACCCAAAAAAGAATCTGGCGCCGCGATTGTGAGCTGGCAATGCTTTCACCAGAAGCGGCTGAATCGAAACGGCAAATTTGGACCGGCCACGGGTGGCCGCGTTTTTATTCCACCATCGCCTGCATGATGGCGTTCTCAAAGTCGCGCATAAGCTCCTGGTTGGAGGTCTGGACCATGAGAATCCCGACAACTTTCTCCTTGGGGTCGATCCAGAAGTGGGTGCCAAAGGCGCCGTCCCAACCGTAGCTGCCGTCGGAGACCCGAAAATTCGAAGCTACGGCGTTGTTCACCACCTGAACGCTGAGGCCAAAGCTTCTCCCCGGAGGCCGGCCAGGCAGCGTGTCCGGCGCATGAACGGAAGCCATCAGGTCCACTGTCTTCGGACTCAGCAGGCGCTTGCCATTCAGTTGGCCGCCGTTGAGCAGCATCTGGGCGAATTGCTCGTAATCTTCCGCAGTGCTCGAAAGGCCCCCAGCGCCCGAGAAATAGGCGTTGCTAGGCGGATTGTTCTCCTGCTTCGTCAGGCCGTTCGCGGTTTTCTGATAGCGGGTGGAGACGCGGGACGATTGAGCCTCGGAGGGATAAAACGTCGTGTCTTTCATCTCCAGAGGACCGAAGATGCGGTCGCGCAAGAAACGGTCGAAGGATTGGCCTGAAATGATTTCGACGATGCGGCCGAGAGTATCAAAGCCGGCGCTGGGGCTATAGCTCCAGCGCGATCCAGGCTGGAATTCGAGCGGCGTCGCGCCGAGGCGCGGGATGTAATCAGACAGCGTGTCGGTGGGCTTGCGGCCGAGCTTGTTCGCTTCGGCGGTGCTGATAGTACCGCTAACCAGGCCCGAGACGTGGGAGAGCAAGTCGCGAATGGTGATTTCGCGGTTCGCTGGAACTGTGTAGAATTGCGGCTCCGCGGCCGCGCCTCCCCGCCCACCCCTGCCGCCAGGGCCTTCCTGAACCACGGCGACTTTCAGTCCCTTGAACTCGGGGATGAACTTCGAGACCGGGTCGGTAAGGCGGATCTTGCCTTCCTCCATCAGCATCAGAATCGCGGCGCCGGTAATGGGTTTCGACATGGAGGCGATGCGGAAGAGAGCGTCTTTCTGCATGGGCTTTTTGGAATCGAGATCCATCAAGCCGTGCGCCTGGAAATGCGCGATGCGGCCGCGCCGGGCCACCAGCGTGACAGCGCCGGAGATATCGCCGGCGGAAATGTGCCGCTCGATGGTTTCGTGGATTCGCTCGAGCCGGTCGGCGGAAAATCCCAGTTCTTCGGGCTTGGCCGCCTGAACGGACGCCGCGGCCAAGGGCAGAGCGGCCAGGGCGGCAGAAACGGCGATCATCGTCAAACGGAGGGTGTTTCGCATGAGGAGCGCTTCCTTCCCGAGCGCCAACAACCGCGATAGATTATATCGGAACTGCGGGGTGTTTGGACGAGGCGAGCATGTCAAACTAGCGATTGAGGGGCGAAGGGGTTGTGATCACAAAGTACGAGAGGCCCGTCGCGGCTGGTTCCCGAGGAGCGAGAAGAGCTTAGCGACATCCGTGAGGCCGTCGAGGCATCCAAGCGGTTCCAGCGGCAAATGTCGAAGCGGCGTCCCGATAAGGAAATCGAGAACGCCAGGAACAGGGCCGGCGGTGAGCAAGGGCTTTATTGTGGACTCGTGCGTAGTCGCCTCTCAGTTCCACGCCTGTAGCGAGAATCTATGGCGCCGCGTATGTTGAGCTGGGGATTTGGCGGAGGCTGCCGTTGGCATGCCCGGAGGATAGGCTGAACAAGGCGGCCGAGTCTTGCGGTGTGAAAGTGCTAATTTGGGCCGTGTAATTTACCCAGTCCGCGGCCCGTAAAACAGTTATGCAGCGGCATTGAGAGTGCTCCTTAATCCACTCGGGACATACCAGAACAGCAAATCGCGATTATCTGCATGGCCACAAAGCTAGAAGGGGAGAATGTGCCCGAAATCCAGTCTCTAACTCTTCGCGTGAACGCCCTGAACCAGTCAGTGGATTGGTGGAACACTGCGATGGTTTGGGCACTTGTGTTTGCTGCTCTAGCCGCTGTTGCCGTCGTCGTTACTACCCGTGTGGCATTGATGCGGGCGAAAGAATTAGGTGATGTCCAAGCAGAGCTAATCCAAGCTAAGGACAGGCAATTGACACTTGACCTCAAAGATAAAGATTCGAAGATCGCGCAGGCGTGAAAGGATTCGGCGGACGCCAAACCGCACAGCGGAATCAGAACGCCTAGCCAGAGTCAAGATTGAATCGAAAGTTGCGTGGAGACGGCTCACTCAAGAACAACCAGACGAAATGGGCCGTAACATAGCTCGCCGGTTCTCTAGGATCGGTGTGAGTCTTTGGTTTCCCGCTGGAGATAGTGAGGCGGCATTCTTTGCTGGCGATATCGCAAGGACCATGATTGGTACTAAGTCTTTGGTCGTACAACCCCTGCCAGCGTCATTATGATGCAGGGGGGGCGGGTAAATTCGGAGAGCCAGTGAAGCCCGCAGAGACGGGCGTGGAGGTCCAATCGACCAACCACGATGCCAGCAGGCAGTTAGCGGACGCGATTATTGGGGAGTTAACTTCGTGGGGGTTTGATGCTTACCGCCAGAAGGATCCCCCATTCGATCCTAATCCATCGCCGCAAGCATGGCTCAATGTTTTGGCGAGGCGAGATGGACCACAGGGAGAGTTTAAGCTAGCAGGACAGAAACAGACCGCTGCCACAAAATGAACCGCAGCCCAAATTAGGGAGCTACTCTAATTTGAGCTACTTCGCGTCAATTTGAGCTACTTTGCTTCGGACTTCGCCTCGGCCTGAGCCTGCTTCATATCGCGGCCTTCCGTGCCGCCTAGCTTACGGATCAGCGCGACCGTGCTGTCATGAGGCACGGGCAACTG
>DASQJB010000030.1:0-17522 GCA_035631295.1 Bryobacteraceae bacterium
GGCTCATCTCGGCCGGCAGGTGTATACTGAAACCAGGGTCGGACACCAGAGTGGGCTTGAAGCCCACTTTTTTATTGCGTCCGATAAATTCATGGCGGACCGGACGGCAGCCGTAGAAAAAATTCGGGAGATTGCCGAACGTGTGGCGGGGCGAGAGGGGATGGAAATCGTGGATGTGCAGCTCTTAGGCGGCGGCGCGAGCCGGGTTTTGCGCATCGTCATCGACAAGCCGCAAGGCGTCAGCCATGCCGACTGCGAGTTCATCTCGCAGAACGTGGGCACAATCCTGGATGTGGAAGACGCGGTTCCGGGAGGCTCTTATACGCTGGAGGTCAGCTCGCCTGGCGTGGAGCGGAAGCTTTCGAAGCCTCAAGAATTCGAGCGCTTCTCGGGACAGAAAATAAAAGTTGTGCTGCGCGAGGCGGTGGAAGGCCAGCGCCATTGGGCGGGCCTGCTGAAAGGCATCGCCGAAGGAATCATCACTCTGGAACCTTCTCCGGGCAAAAGCCTGCGGTTCCCTCTGGATCAAGTGGAGAAGGCCAACCTCAAGTTCGAGTGGTAATCCTCTAAAAGAAAAACATAGGAAATTATGAGCACCCTGGGAACGATTTATCAGTCCATTGAAATCCTCGGCAAGGAAAAGGGCATCGATCCGAAGGTGATTTTGGACGCGGTGAAGGACGCGATGCTGGTGGCTGCCCGCAAGCAATTCCATACCGAGGAAGACCTGGTGGCGGAACTGGACGAGCGTACCGGCGCAATCCAGATTTACGGTCGCCGCCAGGTGGTGGAGCAGGTGACAGACCCGCTGAAGGAGATTGCGCTGGAGGATGCGCGCGCCGTCGATCCCGGCGTGGAAATCGGCGGCGAGATCCGCCAACCCAAGCCCACCGAAGCGCTTGGCCGCATCTCCGCGCAGACAGCCAAGCAGGTGATTCTGCAAAAGGTGCGCGAGGCCGAACGCGAGAATCTCTATTCGGAATACTCGGGCCGCGTCGGCGAGTTGGTAACCTGCGTCATCAAGCGGGTAGAGGGACAGGATCTGGTTGCGGATCTGGGCAAGTCCGAAGCCCGGCTTCCTAAGAAGGAGCAATCGAAGCTGGAAAGCTTCAGCGTGGGCGACCGCATCCGCTGCGTCATCAAGAGCGTGGAAAAGGCCGGAAAGAACGCCGGCGTGATTATCTCCCGCGCTGCGCCCGAGCTGGTGATGCGCCTATTCGAGCAGGAAGTGCCGGAAATCTACGACAATACGGTGAGCATCAAAGGCTGCGCGCGCGAAGCCGGAGAGCGCACCAAGATCGCGGTCTCCAGCCGCGACCGGGACGTGGACAGCGTAGGCGCTTGCGTCGGCATGAAGGGCATGCGCGTGCAGTCGATCATTCGCGAGCTGCGTGGCGAAAAAATCGACATCATCGAATACAACGAAGACCCCGTGGCGTTCGCGACTCACGCCCTCAGCCCCGCCAAGATCGCGAAAGTGACGATTCTCGATCCGATCGAGAAACATATGGAAGTGATCGTCGACGATACCCAACTCTCTCTAGCCATCGGAAAAAAGGGGCAGAACGTCCGCCTGGCCGCCAAACTTCTGGGATGGCGCATCGATATTAAGAGCGAGGAAGAGAAGCGGCGCGAAGTGGAAAGTCAGATGGCGGCGCTCGTGGCGCCCGGCGCGCCCGTTTCCGTTTTGGCCGATCACGGCCTGACGGACGATATCACGGTTAAGCTTTTGGAAGGCGGGGCGGCGACCGTGGAGAAGCTCGGCGCCATGACGCCCGAGCAACTCCTGGAAATTCCGGGAATCGAGCCGGAAACGGTGGAGCAGATTCAACAGGCCGTGGTGAGCTACTACGCGCAGTTCGAGAGCGAGGCCGAGCAACCCGAATCCGCCGCGACTGCGACTTTGGCCGAGCCTCCAACCGAGGGCCCTGCAGACAGTTTAGTCGAGCCGCCCGCCGAAACCCCCGCCGTTGAGCCCGAAACTTCCGGCGCGCAAACCGAGGAAACACAAGAGCAATCTGTTACGATGGAAACTGAAAAGTCTTAAGACATTTTTCAAACAAAGGAGCGCAACTTCTTAATCCGCCGGCGGAGCGAATCGTCCAGACCGGCGATCCGATAATATGAGCAAGATCCGCATCAACGAGCTAGCGCGCGAATTGGAAGTGAAGCCGAACGTGATTTTAGACGTGCTGCCCGAGCTCGGTTTTCACGAAAAGAAGACGCATTCCAGCTCGCTGGACGACGATGTCGCCCTGGCAGTGCGGCGTCGGCTGGCTCCCCATGCCGCCGAGAACGGGTTCGCGGCAACGGAGGCTGAGCCGTCCGCCGCCCCTCCCCCCGCCGAGCATGAGCCGGAACAACCCGCGCTGGAACTGCCGCCAGCCTCGGCCCCCGAAGCTCATATTGGAGTTGAGCCCGCGCCTGTTCCCGCGCTGCCTCCGGCGGAAGCGGCGAAGGAAGGCGTTGAGACAGCCGCTCCTGCGAAGTCAGTCCCGCCCATACGTCCGCCGTTGGCGGGGGGGCCACCGCTCACGCCGCCCCTTATGACACCCGGCCAGAAAAGTACGGTCATTCCGTCCAGGCCGGCGCCTCCGCCGCCCAAGCCCGGACAGATTCTTTCCGGCCCGCGTCAGCCTCTTCCACCTGGCTTGGCGGAAATGCCGAAGCCCGCAGTAAGCCCGGCTCCTGGAGCTCCGCGGCCGCACGCCGTCCCAGGCGCTCCCATAGGAGCTCGACCTGCTCCACGCCCGCCTTCCGCGCTGGGTCCGGGAGCGAGCGCGCCCAGTGCGGGCGCCGCGCCGCCTGTTGGAGGCGGAGGTCCGCTCCGCCCGCCCGCAAAACCGAATCTCGCCGGACAGCCAAGCGCCCGGCCTGTAGTTCCACCCAGGCCGGATCTCGCGGCGAAACTCGCACAGCAGCGTGCCCCCGGTGCGCCCCTTCCCGCGGCGCCGCGTCCAGGCATGCCTAGCCGGCCCGCGATCCCTGTTCCCGGACGCCCGATTTATACAGGTCCCGTTCGCCCAGGCCAGCCGTTGATGAGAGGCCCGGGCGCGCCCGCCGGACCCAGACCCGCTGGTCCGGGACGTGGCCGCTTGCATCCCACTTCGCCACTACGCGCCGAGCCTGCCACTGTCCCCACGGAAGCCGGCCGCCGTCACGCGACGAAGCCGGGAGCGCGCGATCGCCGCCGGGAGGTCGAACAGGAAGAGGGACGCCTGCGTCCCGTGGCGAAGCGCCATGAAGCTTTCCAGCCGCCGCCGGTGGATCGCGAGATCACCATCGCCGAAGGCATCACGGTTAAGGAACTGTCCGAAAAATTGGGCGTCAAAGCGACCCAGGTCATCAAGCGGCTGCTCGACAAGAAGATCCTCGCCAACATCAACCAGACGCTGGACGTCAAACTGGCCGAGGAGTTGGCGCGCGACTTCGGCGCCTCCACGAACCAGGTCAGTTACGAACAGGAAACGACGCACGAGATCGAGCAGACGGAAGTCGAAACGGACCGCGAAAAGCGCCCGCCCGTGGTGACCATCATGGGCCACGTCGATCACGGAAAAACTTCTTTGCTCGATGCCATCCGGCTGACCAATGTCGCCGAAGGCGAAGCGGGCGGCATTACCCAGCACATCGGCGCGTACCACGTCGAGAAGAACGGACGGACCATCGTTTTCATCGACACGCCCGGTCACGAAGCGTTTACCCGCATGCGCGCCCGCGGCGCCAAAGTCACCGACATTGTAGTCTTGGTGGTCGCCGCCGACGATGGCGTGATGCCGCAGACGCTCGAAGCCATCGACCACGCCAAAGCGGCCGGAGTTCCGATCATCGTCGCCATAAATAAGATCGACAAGCCCGACGCTCAACCCGACCGCATTAAACAGCAGCTCGCCGATCGCGGCCTGCTCGCCGAGGATTGGGGCGGCGACGTCGTCATGGTGCCGGTTTCGGCCAAAGCCAAAACCAATTTAGATCTACTGCTGGAAATGATTCTGCTGGTCGCCGACATGCAGGATTTGAAGGCGAATCCGGCGCGCCCCGGAATGGGCACCGTGCTCGAAGCGCAGCTCGACCGCGGACGCGGCCCCGTGGCCACCGTGCTTATTCGCAACGGCACATTGCACGTTGGCGACTACTTCATCTGCGGATCGGTTTTCGGCAAGGTCCGCGCTATGTTCGACGACCGCGGGCAGCCTGTGCGCGAGGTCGGCCCCTCAATGCCGGCCGAGGTCTTGGGCCTGGAGTCTCTTCCCGAAGTCGGCGACACCGTTCAGGCCGTGACCGATACCGCCAAGGCCAAGCAGATCGTGATCTATCGCGAAGGCAAAGCGCGCGAGGCGGCCATGTCCAAGACCAACCGCATCACGCTCGACCAGTTACACGAGCAGCTTAAGGAAGGCGAGACCAAGGAGCTCAATGTCATCCTGAAGACGGACGTGGGCGGCACCGCCGAGGTCATCGCGGACACGTTGCAGAAACTCTCCAACGACAAGGTGAAGATTCGCGTGCTGCACTCGGGCGTGGGCGCCATCACCGAAACCGATGTGCTGCTGGCTTCGGCCTCCAACGCCATCATCGTGGGTTTCAACGTGCGGCCGGAGCGCAACGCGCAAGTCACCGCCGACCAGGAAAAGGTGGACATCCGCCTGCACACGATCATTTACGAGCTTGCCGACGAGATCAAGCGCGCTATGACCGGGCTGCTGGAGCCGGTGTTCAAGGAAGTGTACAAGGGCCGGGCGCGGGTGCGCGAGGTGTTCCGCATCAGCAAGGTGGGCAACGTGGCGGGCTGCATTGTCGACGACGGCGTTCTGGCGCGCAACAGCGAAGTCCGGCTGCTGCGGGACAATGTGGTGGTCCACACCGGCAAGATCGAAGGGCTGAAGCGCTTCAAGAACGACGCCAGCGAAGTGAAGGCCGGATTCGAGTGCGGCGTCTCGATCGCCAATTTCAACGACATTAAACCCGGAGATGTGATCGAAGCGTTCGTCACCGAGCGCGTCGCCCACGAAGTTTTCGCATAATATTGGAGGGCGGGCTTTACCCCGCGCGAGGCTTTAGCCTCGCCATCATCCGAGATATGCCGTCCATCGGCGTCATCACCTTAGAACTGCGGCTGGAGGATTCGCTCTCTCTCAAAGACAAACGCCACTACGTCAAGGGGCTGAAGGACCGCCTCCGCAAGCGCTTCAATGTCGCAGTGTCGGAGATCGGCTATCAGGACTCCTGGCAGCGCGGGCTCGTGGCGGCTGTAACGGTTTCTCCTGATCAAGCGCGCGCCGAGCAAATCCTGCAACTGGTAGAGCGCGAAGCCGCCCTCGTCCTCGGCCCGCTGTTGGTGGACGCGACAACGGAGTGGTTGGCGTAGGCTGGCGAGCCGCGCTGCCCCGCCGCCGGTGCGGCCTCAAGATCGCGAGAGATGGAGAGCATGGCAAAAGCATACGAAGGGACATTCCGATCAAATCGACTTGGTTCCCGGCGAAGATCGTCCATACTTGGAGTCGCCGAAGATGAAGATTGAGACCCTTGCTGTCCATGTTGGACGCCGGACTGATCCGGCCACCGGTGCGGTAACGCCGCCGATTCATCTCTCCACTACGTTCGAACGCGCTGCGGACGGCGAATACCCACTCGGATTCAGTTACGCGCGAGAAGGAAATCCGACGCGTGGATCGCTCGAGGAGTGCCTGGCCGCGCTCGAAGGGGGAAAGGAAGCCGTGGCTTTCTCGTCGGGGTTAGCGGTAGCCACCGCCTTGCTGCAGGGGTTAGAGCCAGGCGACCATATCATCGCGCCTGACGACGTGTACTTCGGCCTGCGGCAAGTGATCGGCGGCGTGTTCGCCAAGTGGCCCTTAGAGACAAGCTACGTAGACATGACCAACCTTATCGGAGTGAAAGAGGCAGTGCGGCCAAACACGCGGTTGGTGCTCATTGAGACGCCATCGAATCCCCTCCTGAAGATCACAGATCTCTCCGCCGTGGCGCAGGTCGCCCGCGAGGCCAATGCTATCAGCGTGTGCGATGGCACCTTTACGACGCCGGTCTTGCAGCGGCCGCTCGATTTGGGGGTTGATATGGTCTGGCAGTCCACGACGAAGTATATTGGCGGCCACAGCGACATGACCGGAGGCGCGCTCATCACACGCCATGAGAACTATCTGTTCGAGCGAGTCAGGAAATTTCAGATGTTCGGTGGCGCCGTTCCGTCGCCCTTCGATTGTTGGCTGGCATTGCGCGGCATAAGCACGCTTCCGTGGCGCATGCGCGCGCATTGCGAGAACGCGCTGGTTGTAGCGGATTTTCTCCAGCAACACCCCGCGGTCGAACGCGTACATTATCCGGGACTGCCGGACCATCCGGGCCACGAGGTCGCAAGCCGACAGATGTCGGGCGGGGGCGGCATGTTGTCCTTTCAGGTGCGCGGGGGACGCGAAGCGGCGATGCGGGTCGCCGCACGCGTGCAACTATTTACGCGCGCTACCAGCCTGGGCGGTCCACACAGCCTCATCGAACACCGAGCGTCGATTGAGGGTCCGGGGACCCGAACGCCCCAAAACCTGTTACGGGCCTCAATCGGCCTAGAGAACTCCGACGATCTCATTGATGACTTAGAGCAAGCCCTACCGCCGGAGGGCAAGGGGTAGCGCGGATTCACAGAATGCGGGGTCACTACTTGATCGTAATCGTCAGCGTTCCGGTGATCTTGATTGTGTGACTCTTTTCGCGGTTTGGCCGCCCCGCTGCGGAGCAAGGTGAATTCGGCCGAGTCTCTGCGATACGAGGAAATGCTACTTCTTCTGCTCCACGATCTCGATGTAATCGAGCGCCGCGGCCTCGCCTCCATCGGGCGAGCCTTCGATGCGGATGCGATCCCCAGGGCGCAGGGCGAGGCCGCGAACCGTGCGCCGCGTTGAAGACGACCCGTCTATCTTCTGCGTTGGCAGATGGTCCGCGGCGGTCCATTCATCGATGAACTGATCGTTCAACCAAGCCCGATAGCGCGCCGCGCCGTTGTTTTGGTCGAAATACTCAACTCGCAGATCGAACCAACCCGCCTGCCCCGCATACGAAAATGTTGCACTGCAATTTGACGAAGCGCACGCCACAGCCTTGCCGCCGGAAGCGGCTTCCCAAGGCGTCACATCGGTCACTTTGTAGCCTTGCAATTGTGCCGACTCGGCCTCATAGCGCCCTGGATAACGCCCCACGCGGCCCTTGGCGTCCGCAATCCCCGAAGCGTGGAAGAACCAGTTCGTCACGGAATCGCGCCAAACCTCAGCCTGACCCGCCTGGTATTCGAGTTGCGCCAAGATCTCGTTGTAGCGACGTTCATCGACCAAACCCTTCAGCAAGCGCCATTCGTTAACGTAGCTTTCCACCGCTTCCGCGCCGTCATAATGCGAATTGTAGATGTATTGAATCACGGTCTTCCCGGAATGCAAAACATGCGTGTAAGGAACATGATGCATGAATAGGATGAGATCGTCCGGACAAGTCTCGAGCGATTCGTAGAAGCGGGCGACTTCGGGCCAATATTGGCCGATGAAGCCCGTGCCTGTCGCCACGGTGCGGTCCATTCCGACGCCCTCTTCGTCGGCGCGGTGCCATTGGCCCCATCCGTTTCGCTCGGATGCTTCCACAGCCACTCCGTAGTGATTCCCGGTGATATCGGTAAGCGTTTGGAGGCCGAGCGGGCCCGTGTAGTTTTCATAGGTGCGCCAGGAAGTGAGCAGGATACGATCCACCACATCGAGTACTTTCGGATTGTCCCCAAATGTAAGCAGCGCCCATTCTTCGGCGATGTCTTCCGGCGAGAGATCCGGGTTCCAGGCCAACCTGCCGAAACCGTACAAATTCGCTTGCGAAAGATTATTGCCGAACCAGTTCTCATCCAGTCCGGCGTTGGATACGCCAATAATGCCACCCTTCGCCAGGCTCTTCACCGGCGTAGTTTCCCCTCGGACCCGCAAGTCGAAGTCCAGCGTTTCCTTCCACATCGGAACCAGGAACACCGCGTGGCGCGCCTGGCCCATGTATTCTTGGGTGATTTGAAGCTCCAGGCTTGGCTTCGTTTTTTCGAGGTCTCCGAACAGAGGCGATACCGGCTCGCGCACCTGGAAATCGATCGGGCCGTTCTTGATCTGAAGCACGGCGTCGGCTTCGAATTTTCCGTCGAGCTCGCGGAAATTCTCCACGGCCGCCCGGGCGCGGTCGTTCTTCGGATTGTTCCAATCCATGTGATGGTCATAGACGAAGCCACGATAGAGCAGAAGGCCGCCGTGCGGCTTCAACGCGCGGGCGATCACGTTGGCTGCGTCGGCGTGCGTCCTGCCATAAGCGGACGGGCCCACCCGGCCCTCAGAATCCGCCTTTAGAACGATCCCGCCGAGATCCGGAATGGCGCGATAGATTTCGTCCACTTTCGCTTTCCACCAATCCGCGACCGCCGGATCGAGCGGATCGAACGTGCTCAGTCCGCCGATGGTTTGCGGGCTGCCAAAATCCACGGACAAAACCGTTCGCACGCCCCAAGGCCGGAGCGCATCTGCAATGCGAACAATCTCTGGAAGAAAATCCGAGGCGAGAATCCGCGGGTTCGCGTTTACATTGTTAATCGAGCAGCCGTTGATTCCGAGCGAGGCCAGGAGCCGTCCGTAGTCGCGGACCCGCGTCAGATCGGTTCGGGCGTGCAAGTTGTCCCAGAAGAGAGAGCGCCCTCCGTAGCCACGCTCGATGGAGCCATCGAGATTGTCCCAATGGTTCACCCAGCGCACGTTCGTAAAGGGCGACTGTTTGTCATCCAGGTTCGCCAGTGACTCGCCGAGCGCGATTCTTCGGAGCAGCGCGAAGACTCCGTACAAGACGCCGCGATCCGTCGTTCCGACGACCTGGATCGAACCTCCTTGGGCTTTGAGTTCGAATCCATCGGATGAGCCGGAGCCTGTCCTGCGGAGAAAGATCGCGCCTTCAGCGGGCGCGCGTGACTCGACCCGGAGCGTTCGGCCCAGCATACCCCGGACGCCGCGAATTAGTTCGTCGCGCGCGCTCGCGACAATCGGGGAGTCGCCCTCGACAACTACGGCCGCGGGCAGCGGGCCGCGATATTCCACCGGCTGATAACGCAGCCAAGCGTCGTAGCCGGATTCGGCGCGAGCCGCGAAGGAAAGCAAAGACGCGCTAAGAATTAACGCCGGACGCAAGGTATCCTCCATCCACGGCAATGCACTCGCCCGTCAGAAATGCCGCCGCATCGGAGGCCAGCAGCACCGCGGCCCCCACCAATTCCTCGGGCTTGCCGAAGCGCCCCATGGGCGTTCGCATCAGAATCTCGCGCCCCCGCGGAGTGTTGAGCAGCATTTCGCGATTCATATCGGTCGGGAACACGCCGGGAACAATGGCGTTCACGCAAATTCCGTCTCGCGCCCACTCGCAAGCGAGGCTGCGCGTCAAAGAAACGACTGCCGTTTTCGACGCGCAATAAGCCGCCACTTCGTGGAACGCCAGAAACGATCCCAACGACGCGATATTCAGGATACGCCCGCGGCCGCTCTGCTTCAACGGCTCGTAAAAGGACTGGCAGGCCCGCAAGACGCCGTTCAAGTTAGTGTCTAAGATTGAAGACCAACGCGCTTCGCTCATGCTGGCGGTGGGCTCGCGGAAGGTGAAGCCCGCGGCGTTCAGCAGGACGTCAACACGGCCGAACTCCCGCAGCACTGCGTCCCGCAACGCGTCGACGGATGGGCGATCGGTCACATCAGTGGTCCGTTGAAGCGGGCAAGCCATTTCGCGGCACGCCGACTCGACTGCCGCCTGCCGCCGGCCCGTGGGGACCACGCAGGCGCCATGCTCGCGCAAGCCCGCGGCGATTGCACGGCCCAACCCCGACGTAGCGCCGATCGCCACGGCGACGCGGCCGGAAAGATCGAAGACGTTGGGCATCAGGTAAGACTCGGCGTTCGATCATCGTTCGGATCGGCCCAGCGGTCGTTGGGAACGATGGCGCTCCAGCCGGGACGCCCAGGATCCTGATCGTAAGGATAACCACCCAGCGTCCGGTAGAGTTCGCTGTACTCTCGAAGCTTGTCCCGATTCAGCTTCACTCCCAATCCAGGACCATCCGGAACTCGAATGGCGCCAGCTTCATACCGCATCAACCCGCCTTCGATGATATCGTCCGTCAGATGATGATAATGGGCGTCCGCGGCGAAGGATAAGTTCGGCAGCACGGCCCCGAGATGGAGCATCGTGGCAAGTTGGATTCCCAACTCGCCGGACGAGTGGACCGCGACTCCTAGCTGAAAAGTCTCGCAAACGCCGGCTGCTTTGACGCACGCTCGGATGCCGCCCCAGAAAGTGGTGTCCAACAAGATTACATCGACGGCGGTATCCAAGACATTGGCCGCGAGTTGCTCGAAGTTGACGACTATGGTATTGGTGGCGAGCGGCACGCGCACCATTTCCCGCGTGCGGCGCATGCCATTCAGCCCGAAGACGGGGTCTTCGAAATAGTCGTTGCGCAAACCCTCGATAGCCTGGCCAAACCGAATCGCTTGCTCGGTGGACCAAACCGCGTTCGGATCGAAGCGGAGCGAATCCTGAGGAAAAGCCGCGGCCAGGCCGCGATAGACTTCCAGCTCATAGTCCGGATGGAAGACCCCGCCCTTCAGCTTGTGCGTCGTGAATCCGAAGCGGCGCTTGAGTTCGCATGCGTGATGGACCATCTGCTCAACGGTGCGCACCTCGCCGGCGCCCTCCGGATTCGCGTAGCGGAAGAAGCAATAGGACGCGAACGGAACGCGATCCCGCAGACGGCCCCCCAGAATCTCGCAGACCGGCGCGCCCCAAGCCTGACCCAGTAGATCGAGACACGCGAATTCAAGGGCGGCCAGAACCTGAGTGCGGTTGTTGTAGAGCGACGCAGTCGGATTGGCGATGCGGAAGCGCATCTCCTCGATCCGGGCCGGATCGTGCCCCACGAGGTACGACTTTATCGCCCGAAAAACGGCTTCGGCCGATTCCCCGCCCCCGCCCATTTCGCCCAGCCCGATCAGGCCATTATCGGTTTCCACTTCCACGATCGTGCGAACGAAGCGGCCCCAGTGGCATCCGTTGGCATGCCGCAGAGGCGCTTCGAGCGGAACCGTGACTGTAGTCGCGCGGACATCGCGGATACGCATTTTTCCAATGATACCCGCCGCGGCGCAGGCACTCTTGCCTGTCGTCTCGACACTCGTGTCGAGACCTGCCGAACCAACCACTTATTAGAAAGAGTACTTTAGCGCGAACTGCAGGTTCCGTGCGCCTTGAGACTGATTCACGACGCCCGTCGGCACGTTCTTCGTGTAGTTGATATCCGTTCCGTAGCGGCTCACATTCTGGTTCCAGTCGCCCGGTAGGACGTCCGTCGCGTATCCGGAGACGGCGAAGATTGGAGTGTTGAAGGCATTGATCGCGTCGAAGCGGAAAAGCAGCGATTGTCGCTCCGTGAGACGGAACTTCTTCGACAGGCTCATGTCGATCTGCTTCAGGCCGGGGCCGCGCTCGGTGGAGATGCCGCAATTGCCGAGCTTGCCCGGACCGGGGATGCGCATCGTAGTCGGATCGAACCAGACATAACCACCGCCGACGAAGTTCTTATACGGAGTGGCGTCGGAGGGCGCAATGCAATCGGGGCGTGGCTGGAAGTATGCGCCGGTGGGATCGCTGCCGAACTGGATCATCGAGATCGGCAGACCCCCGTGCACCGTGAAAATCGTGTCATAACGCCAATCGCCGATGATCGTGTTCAGTACTTTGTTTGTGTTGCTAGCAAAGTGCTGGTTGCGGCCGAAGGGCAGATCGTAATTCAAATAGCCGCTGAAGATGTTGGTTACGTCGGCATCGCACAAACCATAATCCAGGCCGACGTTATAAACGTAGCTTTGGAAGGCGACGTCGGAGGTGGTTTGCGCTACGGCGGCATTGCCGTAGCGGCCATAATAGCCCTGATTATTAGTCAGGCATTTCGACCACGAATAATTGGCCTGGAAAGCAAGGCCCCTCGTGAGCCGTTCCTGAGCCACTAACTGGAGCCCATCGTAGTTCTGGATCGCCGTCGAAGTGTTCAGCCGCTGCTGGCCGGTTCCGTCGTTCTTCAATGTCGGATTTCCGGCGAGATATGGACCCGGAATGCTGGTCCCGTTGGGAAGAAGAACATTCTGGCCCATGTTGTAGATCGCGGCCAGATGGTCGCTGTGCTGGCCGACGTAGCCCGCTTGCGCGGTGAACGAGTTTCCAACTTGCCGCTGAATGCTAACGTTCCACTGGTTGGCAACCGCCGGGCGATAGTTCGGATCGGTGGCGTGAATGCGCACGCCCTTGAAGCAAGAGGCGGGCGCCGAAGTCACGTTCGCCACAGTGCAAGCCGCCCCGGAAGCGCCCAACGCCGCGAAGCCTTGGTCGAGGGTGATCTGGTTCGTCGGAATGCTGCCGTTCGTTCCAACGCCGCCCCACTGCCCGACGAGATCCGTGTTCCACGGAGCGTTGGTCGCGAGCCGGTTAAACTCGCCCGTGCCTTCCTGGAAGCTGGATCGCGAGAATGCGGCGCGCACTACGGTCTTCTCATCGATGCTCCACGCCAGTCCCACGCGTGGAAGGAAATTGGCGATTCCGTTGTATTGGTTGTAGAGAGCGCGGCTGTTCCCGTTCACGCCCGCCAACTCAATTTGGCCGCTATACATGCCGAAGTTGGTCATGCGGTCGTGCACTTCATAGATCGGAGTGAAAAGCTGCCAGCGCACTCCGTAATTGATGGTTAGGTGCTTGTTGATGCGCCAGTCGTCCTGAGCGAAGGCGCCGATCGCGTTGCTGCGCTGGCCGACGGTTCCGGAATATCCAAGGCCATAAGCCATATAGAACGGCAGACCGAGGAAGAAATCCGCTTCGGCGTTGCCGGTGTAAGTGCCAGTGAAGCCGATTTGGCCCGCGGCGCCGTCACTGGTCGTCGCGGGAATGTAGTTGTTCCGATAACGGATGAACTGGAATCCGGTTTTGATGGTGTGGGCGCCGTGGCTGTAGATGGCGGTGTCGGAAATCTGAATGGCCGTCTGATGGAAGATCTCGGGAGCGTCGACGGTTCCGAATGCGAATGGTCCGTTTTGTTGTCCGCCGACGGGCGAGCCCGCGAAATACAGGCCGGGAAGATACTGCGTCGGCTGGCCGGGAATCAGATTGGCTCCCGCGGTGGTCGTTAGAGACTGCGTGCTAGCTTCCGCCGGAAAGTAATTCATACCGACGCGAAAGTCGTTTACCAGAGTCGGATTGAATGTGCGCGTGTAATCGAGCACGCCCTGCTGAATTGGGAAACTATTGGCGCCGTCGCCGCTGTACTGGAAAACCTCGCTATTAATCAGCGGCTGTTCGATGTGCTGCTGTGAGTAGCGCGCGAAGAAGCGATCCTTATCGGTGGGGTCCCAATCCATCTTGATATCGCCTTGATTTCCGTGCGTAAACTGCTGCTGGCTGTTGTTGAGATTGAAAAGCGTGCCGTTGCTGCCCGGTGTGCCGGCGAGGTTTGGCTTTGGCAGAGCATTCGCAATCTTTAGCGCAGTAGGACTGAGGCCGCTGATGCACGGATCGACGCCCATTTTTTGCGTGCCGGTGCAGACTGCGGCTTGGCTCAAATTCGAGGGCATCGTGATATTGGTACCGGGGTAATGCAAGGTGACGCCCAGGTCGGACAGATTGCCTGTAAGGTCGGATGTTGTGAAAGTCGTCTTTGGTTTAGGCGTCGCGGGCAAATCGAAACGCGAGCCTTGGTAATCGGCGAAGAAAAACAACTTATTTTTCTTGATCGGCCCGCCGACTGTTCCACCGTATTCGTTCCAGTGCTGGCGCGGCGTCGGTAACCCATTGAAGTTGTTCGACCATTCGTTGGCGTTGAAAAAGTCGTTGCGGAGAAATTCGAACGCGTTGCCATGGAATTGATTGGTGCCAGACTTCAGGCTTACGTTGATGACGCCTCCGAGGAAGTGGCCGAACTCCGCGCTGGGATTGTTGGTGATGATATTCATTTCCTGGATGGCGTCGACGCTCGGCGAATACGCGACGTTGTTGTCCACGAATTCGTTATTGTCCACGCCGTCAAGAATGTAGTAGTTGGCCTGCTCGCGATTGCCGTTGAGATTCGGACGCGCGGCGTTGAAAGTCTTCTGGCCGGTGTTGAAGGACGCGGGGCTGATGGTGACAGCGCCCGGTACGAGCAAACCCAGCTGGTTATAATTGCGCGTTTGCAGAGGCAGGCCAGCGATGGCGTTGGCCTGCATCGCCGAAGAAACTTCGGTGGTTTCAGTCTGCAACAAAGGAGCGGCCTCAGTCACCTCCAGGGTCTGCGATACTTGACCCAAAGTCATGGCAATATCGACCCGGGCTGTTTGATTCAGCGTCAGGTCGAAGGGCGGGCGAATGGCGGTTTGAAAACCGGTGGCCTCCACGCGCAGTTCGTACTTGCCGAGGGGAAGGCGAGGGAGAGTGTAAGTCCCTTCCACGTTCGTTTGCGACTTCCACATGGCGCCTCGATCCACGTCCTTCGCGGTGATCATCGCACCGGCGACCACGGCCCCGCTAGGATCGGTGATCTGCCCTGTGATCGTTCCTGTAGTTTCCTGCGCGCAAACGCTGGTCGTCATCAGCGCCAACATTGCAGACGCAATCAGTCGCCCCGTTCGTTTCCACGTTTCGGAAAAGCTCGTTCTCATAAAACCCCACCCTTTCTCGTCATTCTACCTGCCGGTCTGACCTCTGCTTCAGCGTGATTTTGAGCCTGTGTTGCGGGAATTTCCAGTTCAGAACGGTTGTCGTTCTGTTACAACCAGGTTCGTTACCGCATCGAACGCCTTTATTTGCAACACGCTGCGGCTCAATTCTTGACAGAAGGAGCCGCACTGGCAGCACTCCCGCGAGCTTCATTTCCGCGGCCGGTCTCTCAATTCGATCCAGCTCTGCATTCTTCTCGCGGAGCCAATCCGCCGGCGCGGGCTGGCCGTTCAAAAGAAAATCCAAAGCTCGGAGTCCAATGCTTCCCAGGGAGCTTAAATCATGCGCCCGCGGCAGCAACTCCGTCCCAGCCCCGCCTGTCAAAGCGGGGTTCAGTAGCATGCGCGTTTCGATCCCCGACCATTGCGTGAACGCGGACCGAAGTTCCGCCTCCGCGGCCGCATCGGGCAGCCGGCTGACATCATGCGCCAGATTCCGGGCCAACTCGCTCTCCGCCGGAACGGCGTCGACAAACCGATTCAGAGGCGTCAGGCTGGTGTAGCGGCGGGCCTCTCGGCGGCCTTCAATGCCAAGGGCTTCGGACGCATCCGCAAGAATCCGAAGTGTTTCTTCGGGCGCGCCGCCGGAGATCCGGCTGAGTATCCGCCGGGACGCGGACCGGTGCTCCAAGCCGGACCACTCCAGCCAACGGCTGACTTCTTCCAGTCGCTGATACATCGAGTCCGCGTCGCGGACTTCGCGCGGCGACCAGAAGCGCTCCGCGATCGCAGCCATTCGCGGCCAGATGCGCGAATCCACGTTCTCGGCGCTGACGTATTCCGACCACATGCAAGCTTCGCCGCCGAGAATTCGCGCGGCTTGCTCTGGCGGCAGATCGCGAGCTTTACCGTCCAACGGATCGACCGCGTAGTGATCGCTCGCAGGCTGAAGGTGATCAAGGTAGTAGCCGAACGAAAGCACGGACCGATACCCTTTCGCGGCGGCTTCGGCAAGGGACGCCTGCCCGCGCCAAGACTGGATGACGGTATCGGGGAAAAGACCATTGGTAAGGACCTCGTCCCAGCCGATCATGATCTTGCCGTGCTTTTTCAGTAGCTTGCTTGCGCGCCCGTTGAAGTAAGCCTGCAAGTCTTTTTGGCCAGCAAGCCGGTGAGCGCGGGCGAACGCTTGAACGGACGGCGATTTTTTCCATTGAGTACCTTCCACCTCGTCGCCGCCAATATGAAAATACGGGTCTGGAAATAACGCCACCATCTCCCCGATCAAATTGTCCAGAAATGTGTAAGTCTCCTCACGGCTGGGGTCCATGGTTGGTTGGAAAACGCCCCACTTCCGTTCGATCGCGTACGGGCCGGCCGCGCTGGCCAACTCCGGATATCCGGCGAACCAGGCGGTGGTGTGACCGGGAATGTCGAATTCCGGGATCACACGAATGCCACGGTCGCGAGCGTAGGCAACCACTTGGCGAACTTCGGCCTGCGAATAGTAATTTCCGTCGCTACCGTTCTGGTGCAGGCGTGGGTAGCGCTTGCTCTCGACGCGGAAGCCCTGGTCGTCGGATAGATGCCAATGAAAAACGTTGAGCTTCACGGCGGCCATGCCATCGAGGTTCCGTTCGACGACCGCGATGGGCATCCAATGCCGCGCGACATCCAGCATTAGGCCGCGCCAAGCAAAGCGCGGCTGATCTTCGATCTTCACGGCGGGAACCCTCCAACCATCCGGGCCGGGGCCGATTAGCTGCAAAAGAGTCTCGAGCCCGCGGAGAACGCCGGTCACTGTGTGCGCCTGTAATCTTGCGGCGGCGGTTGAGACCTCGAGTTCGTAAGACTCGTCGTCTCCGAGAGTGGGGTAATCGCTGCCGCGTTCGCGGCAGTCGATCGCGAGCGTGGGCCGGTCTGACTTTACCAGCGCTTGGCCCGTCTGGCGCTCGACCCGCGTGAGGAATCGCTTGACGGCGGCGTCGAGGCGAAAGTCCGAATATCCGCTCGTAACGACGCCGAAGCTGGAATCAATCTTGAGTTCGCCTTGCGCCGGAGTGACCTTCCGCGGCATCGGCATCAGCGGCAGCTCAGCAGCGCGAGCGAGCCCCGCCAACACAAGAGTTAGTACGAGCTTTCTTCCCATCACTCGGCGACCGAGCTCCATCCTCTGCGGGAGAGACCCCACCAGATCGCCGCACCCGCCGCCAATCCCAAGCCAAGGAGGAGTAGGCCAATCGTCCACTCGCCCAGCAGCAGTTTACCCACGCCGAACAGCACGCCATAGATCAGCGCACACCCAGCCAACCAATCCAGCACGCGGGACCAGCCGTCACTGGTGTCCGGGATATCAGGAGCGAGCCGCGCAATCGGTCCCCATCCCCGAATTCCGGGCCTCGCGCGAAGATAAAACTTGAGCAGCGTTTGATCGGACTCCGGCTTCGTCAAAAACGTGACTGTGAGCCAGACGATGGTCGTCACGGAAACCGTGATCATCATGATCCACGCGAAATCCACCGGTTTATCGCTGTCCAGCCCGGCTGCCAGTTGCAACGCCAGCGAAGTTACGAAGGCAGCGCTCATCGCCGAGACTTCGCTCCACGCATTAATGCGCCACCAGAACCAACGCAGCAACAGAACGAGCCCAGTGCCCGCACCCGTCACGATCAGAAGCTTCCAGGCTCCGGCAATAGAGTTGAGGTAAAAGGTGACCACCGCGGAGACCACTGTAAGCAGCAGCGTGGCGATTTTAGAGATAAGAACGTAATGCGATTCCGGCGCCACTCT
>DASQJB010000031.1:0-32953 GCA_035631295.1 Bryobacteraceae bacterium
GAACAGTTCGATCGCGAAGTGCTCGATGCGTTGAAGCGAGACGATGCGGCGGCATTGTCGCGTTTGGCCGAAAACATGTTCCAGTCCGGCACATCCGAAATCAAGAATTGGATTGCCGTTGCGGGCGCCATGGCCGAAGCCGGACTGTCGATGAACCTACTGGACTACGTGCCCTGCTATCGCTCGGAGGCGGGCACCGGAAGCGCGATGGGGTTCGTCGTATGGAGCTGATCAAGCGCATTCTCTGCATCGCGCTGCTGAGCGCGGCCGCTCTGCCGGCGCAGACTCTGCAAAAGCTAAAGATCAACTATCCCACGCGCACGGGCCAGGTTTGGCCCCTGTATCTGGCCAAGGAGGGCGGCTACTACCAGAAATACGGCCTCGATGTGGATTTAGTTTTCGGAGTGCATCCCGCCGGCATCGCCATGATCGTCAGCGGCGATGCGGTGATGACGGCGTATACGCTCGAGCAATCCATGCAGGCCGCTTCCAAGGACGCCTCGCTGATCGCCCTTGGCAGTCCATTCAAGAAAAGCCTGTTCGCGCTCATGGCCTCGAAGAACATCAAGACCATTCGCGATCTGAAAGGCAAGCGCATCGGAGTGAGCCAGATCGGCGATGCGCCTTACAACTACACCATCGGGCTGATCGGCAAAGCGGGGTTGAATCCCCGCGACGTCCAATGGGTCCCCATCGGCGCGGACGTGAGCGCCCGGGCCGCAGGTTTAACTAGCGGCCGCGTGGACGCCACCATGATCACGGCTCCCGTGTATTTCAAAATCGAACAGTTGGGCTTCAACAACCTCGGCAATATCAGCGACTATGACGACATTTACGCGCCCTCTGTATATTTGTTCAAGAAGGCCACGATCGCCGCCAATCCGAAGCTTTCGGAGCAGTTGATGAAGGCGCACGCGGAGGCGATCAAGCGCTTCTATGAGGACAAGGCTTTCGCCATCAAGGCGTACCTGGCCTGGGACAGGCAGGATCCCGCCGATATCGAGCGCGTCTACGATCACTACGCCAAAGTCAACACCTACGAGCGCATCCCCTACATTCCGGCCGCGGCAGTGCAGTATGTTTTGGATCACCCGTCCGACGAGCAGTCCGCCGCGCAGATGCGAGCCTTCGATTTTCACAAGGTGATCGACAACAACCTCGTGGACCGGCTGGTGAAAGAGGGCTTCTTCGAGCAACTCTTCGGCCCGGGAATCAAAGGCGAAGAGGAGCGCAAGGCCAAGCTGGCTTACCGCTAAAGGAACTTCGTCACAACGCTCGCTTGCGGTTGCGGCTCGGAATGGGCGCTCGCATTTAGAGCGGGCTACAGAGCCGCGACCGCGAGGGAGCGCGGCTTTCACTTGACAATCAAGTAGAAGAGGCGCATACTGCACTTGAATGGCAAGTGGGCAGAGAGCCGGCATTTTGCAAGGGACGCTTGACCTGATGGTGCTGCGGACGCTCCAGACTTTGGGCCCGCAGCACGCCTACGCGATCGCGGCGCGACTCGAACAAGTTTCCGGCGATCTGTTGCATTTGAATCAAGGCACGCTGTACCCCGCGCTGGTGCGCCTGGAACAACAGGGGCGGATCAAGGGGACCTGGGGCAGAACGGAGACCAACCGGGAGGCCAGGTTCTACGCCGTTACTAAATCCGGCGAGAAAGCCCTTGCCGAGGAGACCCAGCGCTGGCGGCAGATCGCCGGGCTGATGGAAAAAATCCTGTCCGAGGAAGCGTGATGCGGCGATGGATCTCAAGAGCGGCGAACCTGTTTCGCCGTCATGCGGCTGAGCGCGAAATGCGGCGCGAGATCGCTTCGCACCTTGCTTTGTTGCAGGAGGAATTCGAGCGGCGCGGCCTCGCGCCCGAAGAAGCCGCGCGGATGGCTCGACGCGCCTTGGGCGGCGTGGAGAGCGCCAAAGAGCTTCACCGCGAGGCGCGGAGCTTCGCCTGGGTGGAGCAATTGGTCAGAGACCTGCTCTATGGCGCGCGTAATCTCAGACGCGCGCCGGGGTTCACGATTCTTGCTGTTTTGGCCGTGGCTCTGGGCATCGGCGCGACCACCACTATCTTCGGGCTCTACAACGCGGTCGTATGGAAGCCGCTGCCCGTCGCGGATCCCTCGCGCGTATTTCGGCTGCAGCGGTGGTTTTGAGCGCGGAGCGCACGGCGCTACGCAATTCCAATTTGCCTGGCCCGAATACGAATATCTGCGCGAGCACGCCAGGTCGTTTGCGGGCCTCACCGCCTCCACTGACGTGGTGGCGCTTGAATCTCGTGACGGTGCCCCTTATGGCGATCCCCTGCCGGGCCAGACGGTCTCGACGAACTTCTTCGCCGACTTAGGCGTAAGACCGCTGCTCGGCCGCACATTCCAGGCGGATGAAGAAGCGGTGACTGTCCTTGGCTACGGTTTTTGGAGGCAGAAATTCCACGGTGACGCCAATGTGCTCGGACAATCGATCAAGCTAAATGGCATTCCGTTCACGATTGTCGGCGTGATGCCGCAGGAATTCAGGGGAACCGCTTTGGCCCCGGTGCCGACGGCATTCTGGACGCCACTGGCGATGCTCGAACAGCTCGATCCATCGTTCAAGCATGGATGGCGCCAGGAGTGGCGCGACGCCACGCATTCCGGCTTCGAGCTTCTCGCCCGGATCAACGCGGGAACCTCGCGCGCACAAGCCGAGGCCGAAACAAATCTGCTGATGCGCCAGTTCCTGGCCGGGCGAAGCGAATCCGAGCGCACCACTTCCGTCACTCTGGGCCGGACTTCTTACTGGGCTGGAGGCGTGCGGATTAGCGTCGACGGCGAAATCTGGCTGCTGGTTGCCGTGCTGCTCGCGCTGGTTCTCCTGGTGGCATGCGCCAACGTCGCGAACATGCTGCTAGCGCGGGGCATGGCGCGCCGGCGGGAAATCGGAATCCGGCTCGCCATGGGCGCGAGCCGCGGCCGTGTCGTCCGGCAGTTGCTCGCCGAAAGCTTTCTGCTTGCTGCGGCCGGCGGCGGCCTCAGTTTGCTTGTGTCCGCCTGGAGCGCCAGGCTGCTGTGGGTTGGGATCACCACGATCCTGCAAGGGTTGATGCGATCCATCACATTCGATGTGGATGTCAGTCTCGACGCGCGGGTTTTCTTGTTTGGGGCCTTCCTTTCCGTGCTTACGACGCTCTTAGTCGGCGTGGCGCCGGCGCTCGCCTCGACGCGAGTGGAGATCAATGCAGCGATCAAACCTGTCCGCCCGCGTTTGAGAGGGCTGCTGTTGGCAGCGCAGGTGGCTGCTGTCGTCATGCTTCTGTCCGCCGCAGGGGAACTAGCGTCAGGCGTCAGGAAATCCAAATCGGCCGACCTCGGCTTCGACGCCAAAGACGTTTACATGGCGATGTTCATTTACTCCTCCGAGGCGATTGATCCAAAGGTTACGAACCGCCGCCTCCGAGAGCGGCTCGGGACGGTCGCTGGAGTCGACTCCGTCACCATCGGCGACGCGCCGCTGTGGAATGGCAAACAACAGCCTATGGCGGCCGGATCCATCAAGCATCGCGCACTGATCAGCTACGGAGCGAGGGCGTATTTTGAGACCCTGCGCCTTCCGATTTTGCGCGGACGCAGCTTCACTCAAGCGGAGGCCGAGAGGAACGCGCCTGTGGCGATCGTGAGTGAGTTCACAGCCAGGGTCTTTTGGCCCAACCAGGATCCTCTCGGCAAGCAATTCTCGCTCGCGAAGGACAACCAGAACTTTGAGATTATCGGCGTCGCGCGCAACGTCCGGTTCAACGACCTGGCCGAGCCTGACGAAGTGCACGTCTATCTGCCGAGCATGGAGAAGCACTCTGGGGGCCTGTTCTTTCGGGTGCGAGGCGACCGGCAAAGAGCGCTAGAGGCCGTACGCGCCGAAATCGGCAAGATCGATCCCCAGCTTCCTCCGGCGCTCATCCTGGTGAGCTTGGAGGACGGGCCCTTCAGGATCTTCCGCTCTTTTCTCCAAGTATTCGGGGCCTTCGCAGGGACGCTCACGGCGCTGTCTTTGACTCTGTCGGCCATCGGCATTTACGGAGTCATGGCCTTTCTGGTGAGCCAGCGGACCAAGGAAATCGGCATCCGCATTGCCTTGGGCGCCAGCTCGCGTGGTATTATCCGGGGCGTGCTGGCTCGTGGATTTCTGCCGGTGCTGCTCGGGATGGCAGCCGGGTTCGCCCTAGCGGGCGCATTGGGCGCGCTTCTCGATCATATGGAAAAGCAATTCCCGGAGCCGATCCTACGGGAGTTCTTCGCCGACCCAGCAGGCTACGCGGAATTGGCGTTGATGCTGGGGGCCGCCGCGCTCGCCTCCATCGCGCCCGCCCGCCGCGCCACGCGCGTGGATCCGATTGTAGCCCTGCGGCATGAATAGGTGAAAGGCTACGGTACCGGCTGCCACAGCTCGATGGGATTGCCCTCGGGGTCGCGCAGCTTGGCAAAACGGCCGTTTGGATACTCTTGCGGGTCGATATCCGCCGAAATTCCAGCGGCGCGCAATTGCGCCAACATGGCGTCCAAATCGCGAACGCGAAAATTGATCATCCATTTCTTTTCGGGATCGCCGAAATACTCCGTGGTTTCGGGGAACGGAGCAAAGGCGGTCGGCCCGGCCTCCTGCCGCCACGGCGCTTCATCATAGCTTTGGGGCACAAGCGCGATGCCGAGATGGTCCCGGTACCACTGGGCCAACGCCTCAGGATCGCGCGCACGAAAGAAGAATCCTCCGAAACCAGTAACTTTTTCCATATTGTCGGGTTGTACATGCGGAACTGAGGGTGTCACTTCAGCAACTCCTCCAGCGTTCCGGCATCGAGCAGGCGTACGCTCAATTGTTCGAGCTGTTCCGTCGTGCGGCCGGCGAGTCGCTGTTGGGCCCATTCCGGCATCACGCCGAGGCGCTTCTCGATTTGTCGGCGTAGGATTGCGATCTCGCCCTCATGGACGCCTTCCTGGCGGCCCCGGTTATAGTAGTCCGCAATCACCTCGTTTTCCATTAGATCGATTTGAATCGGCATCGCGTTCATCTCCTCCTTCACTACTCCCGCCAGCTTCCGCAACCCCGCAAGAATCAGAAGTTGGTCCAGTGCTTCACGCCGCTCCTCGGGCGGCAAGCCCGCGAGCCTGCTCACGATCTTGTGCAGCGCTTGCCGCCGATCGCGCAGCTTCGCCAGGATTGCAATTACATTATCTCCGACTCCGTCGCTTTCCAGGAGGCGGTCGCCATCGATTTCCCGAATGTCGATCGCGCGGTAGCGGAACAGCACATCCGGGCCGCGCAGTTCACTCGCCATGCGAAGCGGCGGTTCGCCGACATAGAGCAGAACCTGCCGTGGAAATCTTCCGAAGACGCGGAAGATGCCGAGGCAGTATTCAGCCGTCCGGAGAGGCATCAGCGCGTCGTTTCCGCTTTGCAATTCCACGTGCACGAGATCGCCGCTGGCCGTCTCGCCCAACAAGTCGCCGCGTGTGTTCTGCACTTTTGGAAGCTCTGCGTCGATCCATTTTTCAATGACCACATCGGCGAGCTCCAACAGAGCGCGCTTCGCTGAGGGCCGCAGCAATAGCTTCAAGGCTACATCAAAATCTTGCACGAAGCCCTATTGTGCGGGCCTGCCGCCGACGCACGGGATTGCCCTCGGGTAAATTGGTGGTATGTCTGCTACACCTTCCACGATGCTCGAACTGGGGACCAAAGCCCCGGCTTTTTCGCTCCCGGAAGTGACTTCCGGACGAACCTTTTCGCTGGATACTTTCGCCGGCAAGAAAGCGCTGGTGGTGATGTTTCTCTGCCAGCATTGCCCTTTCGTTCAGCACGTGAAATCGGAGCTGGCGCGCCTGGGGCGCGATTATGCGGCGAAAGACGTCGGAATCGTTGGCATCAGCTCGAACGACGCCGCAGTTTTCCCCGACGATTCACCGGAAGGGTTGAAGCGCATGGCCGCCGTGTGGGGATTAACATTCCCTATTTGCTACGACGAAAGCCAGGAAGTCGCCAAGAGCTACGCGGCGGCCTGCACGCCCGATATTTATGTGTTCGACGAGAACAGGCGGCTTGTGTACCGCGGGCAGCTCGACGATAGCCGTCCCGGCAACAACAAACCCGTGACGGGCGCCGATTTGAGGGCGGCGATTGACGCAGTGCTCGCTGGCCGCGAAGTGAATCCGCGCCAGGTTCCGAGCGTGGGCTGCAATATCAAGTGGCGCCGTGGTAATGAGCCGGCTTACTTCCGAGGAAAACCAGTTCTTCAGAGCTCGCGCTGATCGTTAGCGCAGTTCCGTCATCATCCCCGGCAAGCTCCATTGCATATTGAGGCTCCCGGGCATCCAGTTGAATTCGGCAGTCATCACCTGGGCAACTTCGTCCTGAGTCTTGCCCTGCCGGATGAGGGCCTGGGCGCGATTCCGAAGCTTCTCCGCGTTATTGCGGTAGGTCATTATGTCGGCCTTTTTCGAAACCGGTCCGTGGCCGGGGATCACGGTGTCGAAATCGAGCTTCATCACTTCATCGAGCGTCTTGGTCCATTCCACGATGCTCCCGCCGCCCGGATAATCGATCAGAGGGGAGGCGGGGAAGCGCGCCGCCGGCGCGGCGACAGTCACCAGATCGCCCGTGTGAATCAGCCGTAGATCGGGGAAGTAGATGACCGCGTCGCCATTTGTGTGGCCGCGCCCATAATACCGGGCCTGCACATGCTTGCCGCCAAGAAATACGTCGGTCCCCTGCGTGAACGTCACCCGCGCGGGGACCATGTTCGGCGGCGCGTTCGACTGCACTTTGTTCACGATGTTGTTGTGAGCGTTCAGCGTCGATATGATCTCGCTGCCGGAGGCGAACTTAGTGTTGCCGCCGCTGTGATCGGCATGGTAATGCGTGCTGAGGATGTAGCGGATCGGCTGATCGGTCACACTCTTGACCTTCGTCATGATCTGGTCGTAATCCTGCTCGTACTTATCGTCAACCATGATCACGCCTTCGTTGGTGATATACACGGCGACATTGCCGCCGTCGCCTTCGATCTCATATAGATCATCCTTCACCTTATTCAAATTCAACTGCGGCGGTTGCTTTCCCTGATTTTGGGTATAGGCGGCCCAGGCGCCCATCAACAGCAGGAGGCCCGCGGAACAGCGTACGATAATGGCTCGGCTCATGGGTGGCAATATACCAAATTTTGGCCGTCCAGAATAGCGCCAGTTGCAGTAGAATCGGTGCATGATGCTTCGGCTCAGCCTGGCGTTCATCGCGTTGTCATGTGCTGCGCAGGCGCCGGACACCGCCGAGGTCAGCACTCGCGACGCTCCCGCCATTTTCACCGCGCGCGTCAACCTGGTTCTTGTTCCCGTGGTGGTGCGCGACAAGAACGGCAAAGCCGTCGGCACGCTGCGGCAAGAAGATTTTCAACTGGCCGACAAAGCGAAGCCGCAGGTCATCACTCGGTTCGCTATCGAAAAAACTTCGTCACCCTCGGTCCCGGCCATAGTCGCCACGGATGAGACGCAGCCGGACAAGCCGCCTCCGGCCGCCGAACCATTCCCTGAGCGCTTTGTCGCTTATCTCTTTGACGATATCCATCTCGATATTCAAAACCTGTTGTGGGCGCGCAACGCCGCCAGCCGGCATCTCTCCGAATTTCTGGAGCCCGCTACCCGCGCCGCAATCTTCACCACGTCGGGCCTGGTGAATGTCGACTTCACCGACGACCACGTCAAGCTGCAAGCGGCCTTGCAGCGGATCCAGCCACATGCCGATCGCGCCACGTCCGTGACAGAATGCCCGCCCATGACCTATTACATGGCGGACGCTATCCAGAACCGCCAGGATACTCAGGCGCAAGCCGCCGCTACGGCGGACGCATACGCCTGCTCGGGAATGTCTCCAACTGATCCTGGTGGCCCCCAGTTGGTGCAGGCAATGGTGCAGGCTGCGGTTTCGCGCGAATACAACATCGGCGGGGAAGAATCGCGACGCGCTCTGCTGGCAATGAGGGACATCGTCCGCCGGCTCGCGGCTACGCCGGGCAGCCGCAGTCTGATCCTGGTGTCGCCCGGCTTCTATCTGACGTTGGACCACCGCTCCGATGAGACCGACCTGATGGACCGCGCCATCCGTGCCAACATCACCATCAATTCGCTCGACACGCGAGGACTGTACACTATCGGCGCCGATGCCAGTCAGCCGCTGGCGGGCACGGCTGCATCCGCCGGCATCCGGCAAATGATGGAGATCGCTAACGCCTCCGCCGATTCAGATGTAATGGCGGAGCTGGCCAGCGCCACTGGCGGAACGTTCTTTCATAACGATAACGGCCTGCAGGAAGGCTTGAAGCAACTGGCTGCGCAGCCCGAATACGTGTATGTGCTCGGGTTCGCGCCGCAGAATTTGAAAATGGACGGCTCTTATCACGCCTTGAAGGTGACGCTGAAAAATCCCGCAGGCTTTGGTGTACAAGCCCGCCGTGGGTATTATGCGCCCAGGCACATTGCCGATCCCGAAGAAGAGGCGAAGCAGGAGATTCAGGAAGCCGTTTTTTCGCGCGACGAAATCGCCGATATTCCGGTGAACTTGAATCTGCAATTCTTCAAATCCAGCGCCACCAGCGCAAAAGTGACTGTGGTGGCCAAGGTCGACATCCGCAATCTGCGCTACCGGAAGGCGGAAGGACGGAATAACAACAATCTGACGATCATCGCTGGTTTATTCGATCGAAATGGAAATTTCGTCGCCGGTATGCAGAAAATTGTCGAAATGCGGCTGAAGGACGAAACCCTCGCCTCTGTTCCCGCTTCCGGCATCAGTGTAAGATCGGTTCTGGACGTCATACCCGGAAGCTACATGGTTCGTTTGGTGGTAAGGGATTCGGAAGGGCAGACCATGGCGGCCCGTAATGGCGCCGTTCAAATTCCGTAGATACTCGAAGATTCCCCGCTTGGGGATGGGAGGTGCGCATTGAATTACCGTCGCCCCATCATTCTGATCTCGATGGCGGTGCTGGCGGCCACTTTGTCGCCGGCTCAGAAGCCAAACGACGCGCCCGTTGATTCCGGCGTCCTTATCCGAACCGAGACCAAGCAGGTGTTGGTGGACGCCGTCGTCACGGACAAGAAAGGCGAATATGTGCGGAACCTGGAGGCCAAGGACTTCAAGGTATCCGAAGATGGCAAAGATCAGACTATCAAGAGCTTTTCCTTCGAGGCGGATCCGCAATCGCCCAATCGCTCGCAAACACACTACCTGGTTCTGTTTTTCGATAACCCGAGCATGGATACGGCCGATCAGATCCGCGCACGCCAGGCGGCCGTGAAGTTCATCGACGCCAATGCCGGGCCGGATCGCATGATCGCCATCCTCAACTACGGCGGCGGGCCGCAATTGAACTTTACCGCGAACGTCGAGCGATTGAAGAGCGTCGCTGGAGGAACAACGATAGCCGTTACATCGACGACGGACACAAGCTCCGGCCCCAGCCTCAACATGGCGGGAGGGTGCGGCAATGACGTGATTATGGAGATCCGCTGCGTGGCGAAAAGATTGGCCACGGTGCCGGGCCGCAAGTCTCTCGTTTGGATCACGGCCGGGTTCAAGGTGACTCCTGAGCTCACCTCTGAAGCCACGGCTGCAATCGACGCTTGCAATAAAGCGAATGTCGCCGTATATGCGATCGACGTGCGCGGCTTGGTTGCCGGAACACCCATCGCGTCGATCGGTGGAGCAGGCTTCAGCCTGCAACGGGGGCTTCAGCCCCCGTATTGGCTCGCTCCCATGCTGGCCCTTTCTTTTGAACCCCAACGCGGCGGCGGGGGACCCGCGGGCGGCGGCGCTACGGGCGGTGGAGCATCCGCGCCGTCCGGCGGAGGAGGCCGCGGAGGTGGACCAGTCGGCGGCGGTCCAACCGGAGCAGGGCCCGGCCCAACTGGCGGTGGCGGCCCGCGTGGCGCTAGCCCAGGCTCCACTCCAGGAGGCACAAGGGGAACAATGAACCCGTCGTCGAATCCCGGCGCGGTGAATCCTGGCCGTGGCGGCGGCCAAGCCCCGAATCCAATGAACCAGCGTTATCCAGGCTTGAATCCCTACAACCAATCACGCGGTCTTATTCCGAAAATTCCCGAAAGCACCACGGACAATCAAAACATTATGTATATGCTGGCCGACGGCACCGGAGGGTTCGTCATCCACGACAGCAACGACTTGCTCGCCGGATTGCAGAAAATCGGCCGGGAACAGAACGAGTATTATCTGCTGGGTTACACGCCTCCGATGTCGCCAGAAGGAAGCTGTCATACGCTGCATGTGAAAGTCGACCGCGGCGGCGTCAACGTCCGTTTCCGCACGGGCTATTGCAACACGAAGCCGCAAGATCTGCTCTCGGGCACGCCGGCGGAGAAGCAATTAGAGACGCGGGCTGCGGCTGGGCAGCCAGGCGGTATTGCCGCGCAAATGCAGCTTCCGTTCTTCTATACCGCGGCCAACGTGGCGCGTGTCAATATCGCGATGGAGATCGCGCCCGAGCCGGTGAAATTTGAAAAACAGAAGGGCAAGCTACATGCCGAAATCAACGTACTGGGAATCGCCAGCGCGCAAGACGGCAACACGGCCGCACGCTTCAGCGACACCGTCAAAGTCGAGTTTCCCGACACCGGCGACGGAAAAAAAGAAGCCGAGGCATTTCAGAAGAAGCCCTTTCACTATGAGAACCAGTTCGAGCTCGCCTCCGGCAAGTACAACCTGAAAGTCGCGTTCAGCTCCGGCGGATCGAGCTTCGGAAAAGTGGAGATGCCGCTCCTGGTAGATCCCTACGAGCCCGGCCAATTGGCCATCAGTTCTCTGGCGTTGAGCCGCGAAGTCCACAAGACCTCGGACGTGGGCTCAGTGCTCGATGCCTCGCTGCTCGAGGACAAGATTCCTCTTCTCACCCAGGGCCTTCAGGTCGTGCCCTCCGGCACGAACGAATTCAAACAAGCCGATATCAAGGTTTTCTACGTAGAGATCTACGAGCCCTTGCTGGCAGCCACTCCTGATCCGAATAGCCCCACCGCCGTCGCGATCGAGATGCGCGTGCTCGATCGCAAGACAGGCGAGGAAAAGTCGGACACGGGCCTGATGCGGATCGACCTCAGCAAGCAAGGTTCGAATCCGGTGATCCCGCTGGGCCAACGGATTCCCGTGGACAAGCTTGGGCCGGGATCGTACACGCTCGAGCTCTCCGCGCTCGATACGGGCAACAATCAATTCAAGCGCACGGTGGATTTTGAGTTGAGGTAAGGAGCGATTCATATAGCTCTTGCTGCGCGCGGGAGATCGCGTTCCATCCGAATCGCTGCTCGGCTGTGCTGCGCGCCTGCTGCTCTAGCGCTTGGCGTTGTTCCGGCGAATCAAGCAATAGAGAGATCGCACGGGCCAATTCCTTGGGCGCGTCAGTCACGACCAGGTCCGCGCCGGAACGAAGATCCAACCCATGAACGCCGGCGGTGGTAGAGGCGATGGCCTTGCCCATCGCCATCGCCTCCATGATCTTGATGTTGGTGCCGGCGGAAACTACCAGGGGCGCAACCACCACGGCCGCCCTTTCATAAGCCGGCCTCACGTCGGCTACGAATCCCTCCACCTCCACGCCCGGATGACGCAAGTCCCAGAACTGTTCGTGCCGCTGGCCCGCGATCACGTGGAGCGTGACGTCATGTAACAGCGGAAAGACTTCGCGCAGAAAGTACTCCACCGCCAGAACATTGGGCCGGTGCGCGAACGACCCGATGAACAATACGCGCCGAGGCTCGGGCGTGCGATCGGACGGATGGAAGCGCTCCAGATCCACGCCATTGGGAATTGAAACCGCGCCTAGAACCAGCGACCGGTCTTTCTCGGACATAGTGATTACGCGATCCACCCTTCGCCACGCGTCCGTTTCAAAGCGAAGCCACCGTTCGTACTGCCGCCGGGTCTCCCAGTCTTCCTCGCGCGCGAGCATCTGGGCGTAGAGGTCGTAAGTGATGTCGTGCTCCACCAGGATCGTCCGCGCCGGTTGGCAATCGGCGGCGTACAGCGCCATTTGAGTGAACTCTAGTTGCCCTATCTGGGGCTGCCACTTAGCTGCTGTTTGTTTAAGTGCTTCGTGAAAAGCGGGCGAATCGAATTCCTCCACGGTGTCCGGTCGCAGGGTAGATTGGAGCGCGTGGGTCCCGCTACGCCGCACCATCACGATTTCACAGCACATCTCCGTAAGCTCGCGCGGCGCCGCTGCCAGGTCCTCGGCAAAGCAGACCAGGACCTGATCCGCGTAGGCAGCGGCACGACGCATTAGGTTGTACATGCGAACTGCCGCGCCATGTGATAGAGGAAATGGAAGATAAGGACTTACAATTAATACCCTTGGCTTTCCTGAGTCTGGCTTTCCGGGGAACACTGCAACGTCTCCTTTGACCAAGGAAAGGAAGCCGTCCGCCTGCCGCCGCGAGACGAGAAGTTTCGCAGCGAACTTTAGCGCATCAATATTCATTGCAGCCCGCAGCCGCCGCAGATTGGCGCACCACAAACTGGGGAGCTCGCGCGAAACGAAGCGCAGAAAGTTCCGTTCGAGAATTCGATCTAGCTGTTCGGGAGTGAAGTAGCGCGACGTGGTGGCGCGGTGCTTGTGCAGGACTCGCGCGGCCGCGCAGTAGACGCTTGGCCAGCCGTGCCGCCAGGCCCGGACGCCGGCGTCGAGATCCTCCACGTAAGCGGTCTCGTACGCCGGATCGAAACCGCCCAGTGCGCGAAGCTTGGCCGTATCGTAGAGGGTGCAGCCGCCGCTGCCATACAGTACCCACGTTCCGTCTTCGCCCGTGAGCGGATCGATGCAGCGGACCGGGAAGTCCGTCGGCGCGCGAGTGGGATCGAGTACCGTCTTACCGGTTTCCTCCCGCCGCTGACCTTCAGGAAAGAAAATCTGAGCGGACGAGGAAAAGAGCCGTGGAACACGATCAAAGCAGGCGCGCAGAGCCGGGATAAAGCCGGGCTCAACGAGCATATCGTTATTCAGCAGGCAAACGTGCGAATAGCGTGTGCGCGCAATGCCCCGGTTTGCGGCTTCGGCGAAAGAGAGCGGTTCATCGCTGTGCTCTAAGACAACACTCGGATAGGCGTCGCGCAAGAACGTACGCGTCCCATCATCGGAGCCGTTATCGATCACGATAATCTCGTCCGCGCCGTCGATGAGCGGCAGGCAAGTGGCCAGCAGTTCGCGGCCGTTGCGCGAAGGGATCACAACGGAGACGCCAGGGGGAAGGGCAGGGCAGGGAATCGGCCGTGGTGGCCTGCCTTTTCTCAGGCGACAAAAGCCAATCGTCTGCGCCACTACGTACCAAAACAAAAGACGCCAGTCGAGCTTCTGACGTCGGCGCATCACTCGCACCAGATTTCCCGCGCGCCAGAGCAGGTGCCGCGACATCACCGGAAGGTTCGTAGGACTCAGGCGGAAATGCTGGCCAGTCTCATTGAAGGCAAGCAGGCGGCGAGGCGCTAGCGACATTCCAAGCAGCCGCATGCGGCGGTGCGGCGTGCCTGGCTCTAGTATCACGGCCGCAAGACGGATCTCCCGGCCGCGAAGCCGGGAACGGATCAAAGCGCGGTTTTCGAGCCAGCGACGCCTGATGTGATAGGGAATCCATTCACCGCCATTTTCCGTCGCAGGGGGCGCGAATTCGGACACCACCACCAAAGGCAACTCCGGGAAAAGGCCTTTGAATTTTTCCAAAGCCTGTGCGATCGTCGCATCGGAGCCGGAAGCAAACAGTACCTTGACCGCGTTCAAATCAGTTGGCGAAGCTCGAACGTCCAGCGGCCCGAGCTATGCTGCTCCCAGAGGTCGAGCGCTTGCAGGCAGAACGCCGTCGAAACCGGGTTGATATGCGGCAGCATGGCCCGACCTTTCTTGCCGAAGAACACGCCCCCATTCGCCGCTTGATACGCGCGTGTGCGCCGAGCTTCTTCCTCCGCCGCTTCTTCCTCCAGCGGCGCCGCGCCAAGGTGGTGAGCGATCAGCCGAACCCGCAGCAATTGTGCCGCAACGTCGGATCGTTCGAAATCCTCAGCGATTTCGCGAAACAGCCGCCCACCACATTCTATTCCACCGGCCAGCGCGCCACAGACCGCCGGCCGATCAGTCATGGGCAACAACCCCTCCAGGAAATAGCAATAGGCGTGCAGCCGGTCCATCTGCCTTTCGCGATCCGATTCTGCTAAGAGGAACGATTCGTGCGTGGCCAGCGAGTAAGACAGCGCCGATTCATACAGCTTGGCCGCTTGTTCATCGCCCAACTCCAGCCAAGCCAAAGCCGCCTTTAGCTGATAACAACCCGGACTTCGCGACCACCGCGTCTCATGCGGAATTGGTTGTTTGTCAGGCAGAGAAATGATCGGGTGAAAGCTATTCTCGCCCATGAAATCGAAGGCCATAGAGAGCGCGGCTTGGCGCGCCCGCTCGAAGAATTCCTGCTCGCCTGTGGCCCGCGCGACCGCAAGCAGACCGCGGACGATGATGCCCGAATCGAAAAAGTAAGCGAGTGGCGATGCGGGTTCGAACGGAAAAGTGGAGGCTGTTGTATCCCAAGCCTCGACGGTCAAATACCGCGCGGCTCGCGCCGCCGCATCGAGAAACTCCGCTTGGCCGGTTAGCGAGTGCAGATAGCAGAAAGCGCTCGCGGCGTAGCCGGTGATCTCCGTCGAAACGCGTGCGTTCCTTCCCGTATCAGACAAGTGGAAACGCGCTACTCCACCGCCGGGCTCCTGGATGCCGGAGTGGAGGAACCAGCAGCCGGTCTTCTCGACAAAAGGAATCAACTCCAAATTGTATAATGAGCGCCAAGCGATGCACCGGCTTTCCGTGTTGTGGACATTACTCGCCGTTTCACTAGGGGCTCAAACCACGCCCTCCGCGGCGCCCCGCGATAGTGAGGCCCAAGAAATGCCCTCCGGCATTTTCCGCGGCGCGCTGTTGGGATGGCAGGGCACGAGCGCCGCGGGCGATCTGACGATCCGCAACGACGCGCCGGGCGCTCCCACGGATCTGGTGTGCCACTACGATTCGCACAGCTACGTCGCTCGCGACCGTCATCGGATCGCCGTCTCGTCTTTGAAAGTCGGCGAGCCGGTCGAGATTCTCGCCGACCGCCGGCTTGGCTCCATCTCCTGTTATGCCCGCATGGTGCAGGTGATCAATCTCGAAGCCGAGCGCTTGGCGGCCGAGCGAGCCAGGCATCCCCATGAGCAGAACTCCGGCCTGCGTTCGGTCTTCTTCACTCCCAGCGGCGACCGCACGTTGGCCGGAATGGTCGTCCGTCTTACCTCGCGCTTACTCATCCTCAAGACCAATAGCGGCGAGACAACGCTCGCCTTGCGCCCCGACACACGTTACTTGGACGACGGCGTTCGTGCTGACCTAGCCGACCTGCGAGTCAACACCCACGTTTTCGTCCGCGCTGGCAAGACCATCGAAGGCGTGGTCGAAGCGTACCAGGTGATGTGGGGCGAAATTCTCAAAACGCCGTAGCGCCCCTTGTGTGCCCGGGCGATTTCGTCGCTCTATTCATCTCCGAAGCAACTTTCGCTACCGCGCGCATCATCACCTTGGCAGATTTTGCCACATTGGTTCGACCCAACGCAAAGCTCTAAGGAGGAACTCAAGATGCACGCGAGGAGTGCTGTTTTAGCAGTTTCTTTTCTGGCCGTGACGCCGGCCATGCTGACCGCACAGGCGAGGCGAACTGATCCGGTAATGCTCAAAAATTAGCCATCGCCCGTCTATTGGCAGGCGCCAGGTCCCGAAGCAGTGCCGACCCTTCCGGCGAACGCGGTTCCCCTGGTTTTCGTGGCGATGACGCCCTGTCGCGTCGTCGATACGCGAGCGTCCCAGGGATTTCCAGCGCCCTTCGGCGCGCCCCCGCTCGTTGCCGGAGCTAGCCGCACCTCTCCCCTGCAATCGAGCACGCTCTGTTCGATTCCGGCCGCCGCCCAGGCTTATTCGCTCAATTTCACAGTCGTGCCGGCGGGGCCCACCGGCTTCCTCACCGCTTATCCGAGCGGAAAGCCCCTTCCGCTCGCTGCCACTTTGGTCTGGTCCGGAGGCGCTTTGACCAGCAACGCAGCCGTCGTGCCCGGCGGGACAAACGACTCTATCGATGTGTACGCCAATATTGCAACCGAAGTCGTGATCGACATCAATGGCTACTACGGCTCCGCCAGCGGCACGAATACGGCCTTTGGCATCGGAGCGCTATCAAGCAACACGACCGGACTCGACAATACGGCCGTTGGAGCGGCTGCCATGTCGCAAAACACTACCGGCTTCTACAATGCCGCCTTCGGCAACAGGTCGATGCTTTCCGCCACGACCGGATCGGGTAACACCGCCGTCGGCGACGATGCTATGGCATTTAGCGGCAGCGGAAGCAATAACACGGCCATCGGCTTCCAAGCGCTTCCGAACAACGGCGCGGGGAACAACAACATCGCAATTGGAGTCGTCGCGGGTTCCGCCGTCACCGCAGGCAACAATAACAACGATATCGGAAACCAGGGGGCCTCTTCCGACAACAACGTCATACGAATCGGCGATCCGATGACGCAGAGTTCGTTCTTCGCCACCGGAATCCGCGGCGTCGCGACAGGCAGTAATAACGCCATTCCCATCGTCATCGACTCCAACGGCCAGTTGGGCACGGTGAGCTCCTCGCGGCGTTTCAAGGAAGCCATACAGGATATGGGTGACGCCAGCCGTGCAATCCTCGATCTTCGCCCCGTCACGTTCCGCTACCGGACGCCCTTCGACGACGGCTCGAAGCCGATCCAATACGGCCTGGTCGCCGAGGAAGTAGCCGATGTCTTTCCCGATCTCGTCGCCCGCTCGGCCGATGGCCAGATTGAAACAGTGAAGTATCAGGTGCTGGACGCGCTGCTGCTGCACGAATTGCACCGTCAGGAGGCGGAGATCCGCGCTCTTAAGGAGCGGCTCGTCCGGCTCGAGACAGCGCTAGCGCCTCCATCCCAACTTCAATGAGAGTTGATTTTGGAGTTCGAGTGGGACCTGCGAAAAGCTTCATCGAACTTGGTCAAAGCACGACGTCTCCTTCGAGGAAGCGGCGACCGTTTTCGGGGATCCGCTAGGCCGTATCCGCTCTGATCCGCGGCACTCATCCGGGAAGAGACGTTTCGTACTGCTCGGCCTTTCGCGAGATCGCGTTTGCTTGCGGTCATGTACGTTGACCGTGGCGAGGGGATTCGGATCATCAGTGTGCGGCGAGCCATACGAACGGAGCGCAGGGACTATGAGGAAAGCAACTAGTAGGCGCAAGGCGGCAGCTCAGACCGATCCGCACAAGAGATTCTGCCGGAGTACGACTTCAGCCGCTCCTTACCTAATAAGTACGCATCGCGTTACGCCGCCGGAAGCACGGTCGTGGTCTTGGATCCAGATGTAGCCGCCGCGTTTCCTACCTCAGGAGAAGCCAATGAGGCTTTGCGAGCGCTGGCCGGAATTATTCAAAAGCGCGAGCGCAGGGGAACATCCCGGCGTAATCCGTAAGCCTGCTTCACGCTTAGGGCGCGGGAGGCATCGCTGCCAGCGGCCCGAAGACGCTGTTCTCAGAGTTCTGCCTGGCCGACCGTAAAACCTGCGCTCTTCAAAGCGCCGATGGCTCGCTCCAGATGCGTTTCAGCGATCAGGATGTAATCGGTATCGAAGGTCGAAATAGCGAAGATCGGAACAGCAGCCTCCGCTAAAGGAGCGGCTATGGAAGAGATCACTCCCGTCTGGGAGAAATCCAGCGGGCCGCGAACCTTCAGGCAGCGCCAGCCACGCTGGCAAGGGACTCGTTCGGGGATACTCCCGCAGACAACCGATAGTTCGTCGGCTGTGCGTGTGATCGAGAGAAAGTCGTCCCCATGCGCCCAAGCCGGGATTGGCGCATCGGGAGCCAGTTTAGCGATCGAGTAAAGGCCCTCGAGAAGATCGAGCTGCATCCATCACGCCGCTTTGGCGGGCGGCGCCGCCACCGCCAACCCCGGCAGCGCCGCTGTCAGCACATCCGCCACGCGGTCCGCGAAGACGAACTCCATTTCTTTGCGAACCTCCTCGGGCAGATCGCGCAGGTCCTTCTGATTGCCTCGAGGCAGAATCACCCGCTTCAGACCGCCGCGACGAGCAGCCAAGACTTTCTCTTTCACCCCGCCGATGGGCAGCACCAGACCCGTCAGCGTTACTTCGCCGGTCATCGCCGTGTCATTGCGCATAGGCAGGCCGGAATATAGCGACGCCAGAGCCGTGGTCATCGTCACTCCCGCCGAAGGACCATCCTTCGGAATCGCGCCGGCCGGGACGTGAATATGCAGGCCCGCATTCAGAAACTCAGAAGCCTGCAGCCCGAAGTACGACGCGTGGCTCCACAGGTAACTCCGCGCCGTCTTGGCCGATTCCTGCATCACTTCGCCGAGCTGGCCCGTGATCGTCAGGTCCTTTCCTTGGGGTAGCAAAGCCGCTTCGATATACAGAACGTCGCCTCCGGTTTCGGTCCATGCCAGTCCCGTCGCCACGCCCGGCGGCAGTTCCTTGCGAGCCTCTTCGGGCAGAATCGCCTCGGGTCCCAGCAACTCCGGCACTTCTTCTTTCGTGATGCAGACCGACTCTGTATTGCCCTCCGCGAATCTCACCGCGACTTTACGAATGACCCGCGCAAGCACCTGCTCCAGTCTTCGCACGCCCGCCTCGCGGGTGTAAGATTCGATGAGCTTCTTCAGCGCCTCATCGTCGACGACGCACTGCTCCGCGGTCAATCCCGCCTGCTTCAGTTGGCGCGGGATGAGGTAGCGCCGCGCGATCTGCGTTTTCTCCTCCTCGCTATAACCGGATAATTGCAGGATCTCCATGCGATCCAGCAGCGGCGCCGGAATGGGATCCAGCGAATTTGCCGTAGTGATGAACAACGCCTTCGACAAATCGAATGGTAGATCGAGATAGTTGTCGCGGAAGGCCTTGTTTTGCTCGGGATCCAGCACTTCCAGCAAAGCCGAAGCCGGATCGCCGCGGAAGTCACGCCCGAGTTTGTCGACTTCGTCCAACATCAGGACAGGATTGGCAAAGCCCGCCCGCCGCATCGCCTGAATCAAACGGCCAGGCAACGCGCCAATATAGGTCCGCCGGTGGCCGCGCAACTCGGCTTCGTCGTGCATGCCGCCCAGGCTCATGCGCTCGAACTTGCGCCCCAGCGCTCGCGCGATGGACTGCCCTAGAGACGTCTTGCCCACGCCCGGCGCGCCCACAAAGCACAGGATCGGCGCCTTCGCTTCCGGATTCAGCTTCAACACTGCAAGCTGCTCGATGATGCGGTCCTTCACCTTCCCGATGCCAAAGTGATCCTCGTCGAGCACCTGCCGCGCCCGCTTCAGGTCCAGATTGTCGTCGCTACGCTTGATCCAGGGCAGCTCCAGGACGTATTCCAGCCACGTACGGATTACGCTGTGCTCGGGCTGCATGCTTGGCATCTTTTCGAGCCGCGCCATTTCGCGCTCGGCTTCCTTGCGCACATCTTCCGGCAGCTCGGCCTTGGCCAGACGTTCGCGCAATTCCTCCACTTCCGCCTGATCGGGGCTCTTCTCGCCCAACTCCTGCTCGATGGCCTTCTTCTGCTGGCGAAGGATGTAGTCTTTCTGCTCTTTTGACATCTCCTCGCGCGCTTCGTTGGCGATCTTGTTGCGAATCTCCAGCACGTCCACTTCGTGGGAAAGCCAGCCGTGGACCATCCTCAGGCCTTCCAGGCGCGTCGGAGCCTCTAGCAGCGCCTGCTCTTTCGCGGCGTCTAGATTCATCAGGGATGCGATCATGAACGCCAGTTGCAGGGGATCTTCCTGCGAGGCGAACATGCGCGCCACTTCTTGCGGAGCCGTGCCTCCTTGCGCCAGCCCTACAAATTTAGATCCCAGTTCCGCTAGCGAAAGCGACAGCGCCTCCAGCTCGCGGCTGGAATCGTCGGGAAGGGGCAGGGAAGTCACCCTCGCCTTCAAATATTCGTTCTCTTCCACTTTTACGATCACCACGCGCTCGATCCCGAGCACCATGATGTCGATCTGATCGGTGCGTTGCCGATTGGCTCTTCGAATCGAAGCGCGGGTGCCGACGGTGTACAGATCGGCCGCCTCCGGCCGGTCGGCATTCGCGTCGCGCTGCGCCACGACGACAAGTTCCTTATCTTCCGTCCCGAGTGCAGCTTCTACCGCGGCCACTGACGCGGGCCGCCCCACCGACAGGGGCATCAACAGGCCGGGGAACAGCGCCGAATTCTTCAGCGCCAACAACGGCAAAGTTTGCTGTACGTTTTGTTTTTTTGCTTCTGCCATAAAGCCTCAACTATTCGATGCTCATGCCTCCACGAGCGTCTCCACTTCAAACGTCATTTCGCGATTCCTCACGTCGGCGACTACTTTCTGCCCGTCATGAATTTCGCCCGCCACAAGCTTCCGCGCCAGCGGCGTCTCCACCTCTTTCTGTATGGCGCGTTTCAGCGGCCTCGCGCCGTAGGCCGGATCGTAACCGACGCGTATCAAATGCTCCCGCGCCGCATCCGTCAGCTCGAGCTGAATATGCCGCTCCGCCAGCCGAGCTTTCAGCGTTTCGAGCTGGATGTCCACGATCTTCTTTAGCTGCTCCTCCGTCAGCCTGTGGAACACGATGATCTCGTCCACGCGATTCAAGAACTCCGGCCGGAACAGCCTCGGAAGGTCGTCCTTGGGCGCGTTCGACGTCATGATGACGATAGTGTTCTTGAAATCGACCGTGCGGCCTTGTCCGTCCGTAAGCCGCCCATCGTCGAGAACTTGCAGCAGCACGTGAAAAACGTCGCTATGCGCTTTCTCGATTTCGTCCAGCAGGATCACCGAATAGGGTTTCCTGCGCACGGCTTCCGTCAACTGCCCGCCTTCTTCATAGCCCACATATCCCGGAGGCGCGCCCACGAGCCGCGAGACCGTGTGCTTCTCCTGATACTCCGACATGTCGATGCGAATCAGCGCCCGCTCGTCATCGAACAGGTATGCGGCGAGCGCCCTCGCAAGCTCGGTTTTTCCCACACCGGTTGGACCCAGGAAGAGGAAGCTGCCGATTGGGCGCTTGGGATCTTTCAATCCTCCGCGAGCCCGCATCACGGCGTCCGCCACCGCGTCCACGGCTTCATCCTGGCCCACCACTCGCTTATGCAGCTCATCCGAGAGATGAACCAGCTTCTGAACCTCTCCCTCCATCAACTTAGTAATGGGGATGCCAGTCCACCGGCTGACCACCTGCGCGATGTCCTCTTCGGTCACCTCTTCCTTCAGCAGAACCGTCTCATGCGCCTCTTTCTCTAATTGCTTCTCGAGCGCCGTCAATCGGCCATACTTCAACTCGGCGGCTTTGTTCAGATCGTAGGCGCGTTCGGCTTGCTCGATCTCCTGTTTCACGCGCTCGATCTGCTCGCGCAGCTCGCGTTGTTTGTGAATGTTCTCCTGATCCGTCTTCCATTGCGCCTTAAGAGATGCCGATTCCGTCTTCAGCTCCGCCAGCTCTTTTTCAATCCTCGCCAGCCGCTCGCGCGACGCGGGATCGCTTTCCTTCTTCAGCGCTTCCCGCTCGATTTCAAGCTGCATCTGCCGCCGCAATATTTCATCCAGCTCAGCCGGCATCGAGTCAATCTCCGTGCGCAGCTTCGCGGCAGCCTCGTCCACCAGATCGATGGCTTTGTCCGGCAGAAAGCGGTCGGAAATATAGCGCTGGCTCAGAACGGCGGCCGCCACAAGCGCCGAGTCTTTGATACGAACGCCATGATGCACCTCGTAGCGTTCCTTCAGCCCGCGCAGTATCGAAATCGTGTCTTCCACACTGGGCTGATCCACCAGCACCGTCTGAAAGCGCCGCTCCAGCGCGGCGTCCTTTTCGATATGTTTCCGATACTCATCGAGCGTGGTCGCGCCGATGCAGTGCAGCTCGCCCCGGGCGAGCATGGGCTTGAGCAAGTTGCCCGCATCCATCGCGCCCTCCGCCTTGCCCGCGCCTACCACCGTGTGCAGCTCGTCGATGAATAGGATGATGCGGCCCTCGGAGGCTTGTACTTCCTTGAGCACCGCTTTCAGGCGCTCCTCGAATTCGCCGCGGTATTTCGCTCCGGCGATCAGCGCGCCCATGTCCAGCGCCACCACTCGCTTGTCCTTCAATCCCTCCGGAACGTCGCCCCGCACGATGCGCTGCGCCAGCCCTTCCACGATCGCCGTCTTGCCCACGCCTGGCTCGCCAATCAACACCGGATTGTTCTTGGTCCGGCGGGAGAGAACCTGTATCACGCGCCGGATTTCCTCGTCGCGCCCGATCACCGGATCCAGCTTGTTCTGCGCCGCCATCCGCGTCAGGTCGCGCCCGTACTTTTCGAGCGCTTCATATGTCGCTTCCGGGTTTTGCGAAGTCACCCGCTGCGAGCCGCGAACCTCTTGCAGCGTCCGCATCAGGCGCTCGCGCGTCAGGCCCAGGTCTTTGAACGCCTTCTCATCGGCGGCAGCCAACAGGACGTGCTCCACCGAGACATATTCGTCTTTCAACCGCTTGGCCTCGTCCTCCGCCTTCGTGAGCAACTGCTGCAATCGGGAAGTGATGTAGACCTGATCGATGCCGGCGGCGGGTCCCGACACCCGCGGCAATTTGCTCAATTGCTGCGTGAAATAGCGATGGACATCTTCCAGCTTTACGCCCGCCTTGGCCAAGATCGACTGCGCCAACCCACCCTGTTGCTCGAGCAGAGCCAGAATGAGATGCTCAACATCTAACTGTTGTTGGCCGTTCCGGGCCGCTAGCGACTGGGCGGCTCGCAACCCGTCCTGAAGCTTTTCGGTGAAACGATTGAAGTCCATTTGTTACTAACCTTCTAGAGAGATTCTAGCACGCCTTAGCAAATAACTGTGCAATAATCTTAGTAGCCTATTGTCAAAGATGCGTGAGGCCACGGAAAAGATGCTGCCAGAGTTGAAGACGGGCCTGCCGGGCCCCAAAGCCAAGTCCATCATTGAAAGGGACCACCGCGTCCTATCCTCTTCATATACACGCATGTATCCACTCGTGGCCGCCCGAGGCAACGGCGCCGTCGTGGAGGACCCCGACGGGAACCGGTTCCTGGACTTCGCCGCCGGCATCGCAGTGGTGGCGACGGGGCATTGCCATCCCAAAGTTGTTCAGGCAATTCAGGATCAGGCATCGCAGCTTATCCACATGTCCGGAACCGACTTCTATTACGAGAACATGGTGCGGCTGGCGGAACGCCTCGCAGCCCTGGTCCCCGGAGACGTTCCCCGGCGCGTCTATTTCGGTAATTCCGGTACGGAGGCGGTCGAAGCCGCCATTAAGCTTTGCCGGTATCACACTGGCCGCAAACAGTTTATCTCGTTCACAGGAGCTTTTCACGGCCGCACCATCGGATCGCTGGCGCTTACGGCCAGCAAAAGCATTCAAAAGGAAGGCTTTTTCCCCTTAATGCCCGGCGTGCATCACGTTCCCTATCCCGATTGCTACCGGGGCTTCGTTAAATCGGTCGATTTCATTGAAAACGAGCTATTTAGGACCATTCTGCCGCCGGATGAAGTGGCCGCCATTTTCGTCGAGCCGATTCAGGGCGAAGGCGGCTATGTAGTCCCTCCGCCGCAGTTTTTCAAGGACCTCCGCCGCCTCGCGGACGATTACGGAATCCTTCTGGTTCTGGACGAAGTTCAGACCGGTATGGGAAGAACCGGAAAGATGTTCGCTTGTGAGCACTTTGACGTGGTCCCGGATGTAATTGCGCTGGCGAAGGGCATCGCCAGCGGATTGCCTCTGGGCGCGGTGATAGCACGAGCCGATCTCATGACCTGGCATCCCGGCTCCCATGCAAGTACCTTCGGCGGCAATCCGGTCGCGGTTGCGGCGGCCCTGGCGACCCTTGACCTTCTCGAAGACGGTCTGATGGAAAACGCAGCGATCGTCGGCGCTCATATCATGTCCAGGATTAAGGATTGGCCTCATCGCTTTCCTGTAGTCGGCGATGTCCGAGGACGGGGACTGATGATCGGCATCGAGCTGGTGAAGGATCAGGTCTCTAAGCAGCGCCATCCGGAGCTGCGTGACAAGCTTATCCAGATGTGCTTCGAACGGGGATTGCTGGTACTAGGGGCGGGGAACAATTCCATCCGCTTGTGTCCTCCGCTGATCATCACGGAGGACCAAGCGAACTTTGCTGTCGAGACGATCGAGGCTTGCCTGAAAGCCGCTGGTTAAGCGGCCAGATCGTCGGCTTCGGCGGCCATTGGCGGATACCGCTTGCGGATCGCCCGGGCGATCTGCTTCTGCTCGGCTGGAGTGGCGTTGGCTTTCGCCTCGCCCAGCGCCAGCCGCGCGTGAAGTGGATCGGGAATCGGATACTGCCTGGTCTTCGGCAGAGCGAAATCGGAATTTGGCAAGGTTCATTGGGAGTTTCATCTGAGTAGCGTCCCTACGACGCCGGTGCGGGCTTCGCCGCCGCTGACGCGCTCGAGAGCGTCGGTTAAATCGCGAAGTTGCGCGACGGTGAGATTTTCGACCGGCGTCGCCAGCAGCGTGGTCAGATACGCCGCGCTCACGAATTGTGGAGGCATATCTGCGCAGTTCGGCGCTGGCGACTAGGCGCGGACTTAACTAACGATAATTCATGTTATGTTAAATTTCTAGCGAGTCAGTTTCAGAAAAGCCGCGACCCGCTCTACGGGCGTAAAAGATCGGAGGCGAGATGCTGGGACCAGATGGCCTCTCGCTTTCCCTGTGGCGTCCTCTCTAACCGCTCAGGCATTGCGCGCGCCGCTCGACCTCCTGCTTCTAGTGGCATGTCGAGGCGTTGCGGTTCAGCTCGTGCGCCTTCGCCGCATTCGCTTCGTCGGCGCCGATCAGGAAGTGGCCGTTCTCATCGCGGTAACGCTCGTCGTCGTATAGACGCGCCGGCCGTCGCGGACCCCTGCTGGCGTCGTCATGGATCTCGCGCTCGCGTTCCGCTAGAGCGGCTGCCCTTTGGTGGCGGCTCGCCGAGGCCGACGGATCGCCCTGACCTTGCCGCTCTTTCCTCCTCCGCAGAAGAATAGATCCCCGCCGTCGGACTCGAGTCCCGTTACGACAACTCCGGGCGGCAACTCGATCATCTCTAGGACCTCTCCCGTCTGAGGATCAACTCGGCGCAAGTCACTCTTGTCGTCTTCCAAAGTGCCGTGCCACAGCTCTCCGTCGACCCACGTGACTCCGGTTACAAAACGATTCGACTCGATGGTGCGAAGAATCGCCCCGGTCTCGGGATCGATTTGATGGATTTTCCGCTCCCGATGCTGCCCCACCCAGAGCGTTCCCTCGGCCCACGCGAGTCCTGAGGCGCCCGCGCCGCCGGGCGCCGGGATCGTGGCGAGCACACGGCCGCTCTTGGGATCGATCTTCTGGATGCGGCCCTCGGCGAGCTGAAACAGATGCTGGCCATCAAAGGCCGTTCCAGCACGCGCGGCGACATCGATGCTGCGCACCAGCTTTCCGCTAGAAGGATCGAAAGCGTGCAGCTTCTCCCCGGCGGCAAACCAGACCTGGGCGCCGTCATAACTGACTCCGTGCACTCTCTCGACGCCCGGAAAAGGTCCGTACTCGCGAACGATCTCGACGGTTGATTCGTGCATACATCCACCTTAATCAACCGCCATACCACCCGGAAGCAACAAGGTCGTGGTGAATCCAGGCACGGGCGGTGTCATCCAACGACGAGCTCGCCCTCGACCGAACGACTGAACCTTGCCCGCTGCCGCCAGCGAGTCGAGCGCCCGCTGCGCGGTGCGCTGACTGGTTCCGAGCGCAAGCGCGAGGGCCGAGCTCGACCAGGATTCACCGTCCGCCAAAAATGCAAGTACCGGCGCATGTTCATCTTCGACAGGCCGCGCCAGCACGACGACCTCGCGTGCGCGGCGCGGCTCGAGTGCAAACCCGCGCTTCGTCGCGCCGATGCTGGCCAGCATCCGAAGCGCGCCGCGAAGCCGCGCAACTTCAACTCGCAACCGCGCGCGATGCGATTCGTCCGAGAGCTTCGCTCCGAATGCGCGCACAAGGAGCAGATCTCTCGGCGCGTCTCCGGGCCAGGCTTCTCCCAACACTCGCGCGAGCGTGAACAACACCGGGCGTTTTGCTAGCGGCACTATCGTGCGGGCGTCACGTACGACAAGACGGCATGCGTCCACGACAAGAGCCTTAGACGCCAGCAACGCCTCGACGTCTTCGAGCAGGACGAGCCGCTCCTCGCCTCTGGCAATCAGCCGCGCCGCAGGCGTCTTCAGAGCCTGAAACGCGGTTTTGACTTCCGCCGCCAGTGAGGCGATTCCCGCTTGGCCCGCGGCGCGCGCTGCCCGGCCGAGAGCGGCGCGAGCCACCTTCGTCCGGAGGCGCCGCATCGCAATCCCCGCAATCAGCAGCTCGTAGGCTGCCTTCCACGCGGGCGGAAGCGGCGCGGGGTCGAACTGGGCCAGCAGGAGTTCCGCTTCGTCGAGGCGCCCGATCAGAAGGAGCCGCCGGGCCTCGATATGCCGCGCATGCGCGGCGTTCAGCCGGTCGCTCCGCTCCTCTAGCGTCGCCCGCGCGCTGTCGAGCCCTTTCAGAGGCCAACTCAGGTCGCGCGAGGCGAGGGCGATCTCGGCCTGAGCGACGATGCACCTCGCGCGGGCCACGGCTTCTTTCTGACCGAAAGCGCGCGCGGCCCGTTGCAGAAGCGCCTTCGCGCGCTCCAGATCGCCGAGCTGCGCCAGTGCGATGCCTCGCAGCGCGAGCGCAGCCGGGTCGTCGCGCAACGCGACTTGCTTCAGAGCGGCCAACGGATCGCCTGCGGCGAGCGAGCGCGCGGCCGCCGTGATTACCAAGTCCATGGAAATCCCGCCACACTTGTAACTCCCATCTTCTCGATGTTCAGGGGTAATTTTGAATCGGAGGAAGACAAAACCTATGACAACACACAAGACTGGAACACGGGAAGAGTGGCTCGCCGCACGGCTGGAGTTGCTCAAGGCGGAGAAGGAACTCACGCGGCGCGGTGATGAGCTGGCGCAACGGCGGCAGGAACTGCCGTGGGTTCGGATTGAGAAGGAGTATCGATTCGAGACCGACGAGGGGCGCGCCTCACTGGCGGACCTCTTCCGAGGGCGCTCGCAGCTCCTCGTCTATCACTTCATGTTCGGGCCCGACTACAAGGCGGGCTGCCCATCCTGCTCGTCCATCGCGGACGGCTTCAATGGGTTTGCAGTACATCTGGCAAATCATGACGTGATGCTCTGGGCGGTGTCGCGGGCGCCGCTCGCGAAGTTGCAGGAGTACAAACGGCGGATGGGATGGACATTCCCCTGGGCGTCCTCGGCAGGAAGCGACTTCAATTCCGACTATAGCGTCGGTTTCACCCGTGAGGAGCAACAACGCGACGGAGGCATCGAATACAACTACCGGCGCGAGAACGCATGGAAGCCGTCGAAGCCCTCCGGCGCGGGCGGCCCTTCCCCTCAGGACGTATGGGGGACCGGAGTTGATATGCCAACCTATATCCGCGAAAGGCCGGGAGCGAGCGCCTTCATTCTCGAGGACGGCTTCGTCTACCACACGTATTCGACATATGCGCGCGGACTGGACGGCCTCTGGGGCATGTGGCAGTGGCTCGACCGCGCTCCCAAGGGGCGCAATGAGACAGGCCACTGGTGGCGGCGCCACGACGAGTACGAGAGCTCCAGTGCAAGGGGTGGTGAATGATGACCAGGCAGTGCTGCGTAACCGCGCGGTCGCCGGGGCGCCGTGCCCGACGGTTCTCTACAGTCGCGGCTTCGATCCTCCCTGCAGCGCTGCTGGCGTTTCTGCCGAAATGCCCGTTGTGCTTCGCGGCTTGGCTGACGCTTGCAACCGGTTTCAGTATCTCCGCAACCGGCCTGCTGTGGGTCCGCGCGGGTATTGTGCTCGTGTGCGCTGGAGCTGTGGCGTCAGTCATCTGGCGTCGCGTGTTCGGTGGCCTGTCGACCTCTTACGGCGGAGGCAAAAAATGGGCCCGGTGAGAACTTGCCCCACCGGGCCACACGAGGGAAGAACTTAGAAATCGAAAAGCCTAGCGCCGGCCTCCATGACCACCGCCACCGCCGCGGTTGCCTCCGCCTCCTCCACCGCCGCCACCGCCACTTTGACGCGGCCCGCCGCCGAAGCCCCCGCCGCCTCCATTGCCACCTTGACGCGGCCCGCCTCCGCTGAAGCCCCCGCCGCTGAAACCGCCCCCGCGATTGCCGCCGCCGGGCGAAGCTCCTCGGTCTCGCACGATGGGCGGATTGATTTGCAACCGCTGCTGCGGTGCGGAGCCTCCGTAGCCACCGCGGTTCGGAGGCGCCGCATAGCTCCGCGACTGTGGTGAGGGCTCGGAGTAGCGAGGCGATGCCTGCGGGGCCGGACCCGAATATCGAGGCGATGCTTGCGGCGCCGGCGACGAGTAGCGCGGCGATGCCTGTTGTGGCGATGCTTGTTGTGGCGATGCCTGCGGCGTCGAAAACGACCTCGGCTGGCTGTTGAAGCTGGGCTGCCGCGCAGCGCCGGGGTTTGAGTTTGAGGGATTGAAGGGACGCCATCCTCCATTCCCGCCGACGCTCGGCCCGCCCACGCCTCGCGGCCCGCCCGGCGACGCCCCATTAGGCGATGCCGCCCCGCCGGACTGAGCAAAGCTTCGCGGACTATTGTTGCCTCCGGGCCCCCCCAGGTGCGACCCCGCCGAGGAAAAACGCATATTCGGGCTGGTCTGCGGCGCGCCTCGCGTCGAAACGCTCGCGTCGGAAAAGCGCCGGCTATTCGAGCTAGGAGTGAACGGCATGGCTCCGCGTACTGAACCCGCCCGCGCCAAATCAGCTTGCGAAGCGCGCACCATACCGCGGGAATTCACCGCGCCCCGTCCGAAATCCGCCGCCCGCACGCCGCCCACCGCATTGGTAAACCGCGCGTTGTGGTAGACATTCACGATATTCACGTTGTTGACGATGTTGACCCGGCCGCCGCCTACGAACCCTCTGCCGTACCATGGACGGAAAACTTCAAACGGCGCGAGCGGCACCCAGCCGACATTGGCGAAGCCGAAGCCGAAACCAAACCCGAATCCACCGCCCCAACCGAAGAATCCAACCAACGCCGGCCGCCAATAAAACGGCGCTCCGATGGGGCCTGGCCACCAAGCCCATCCCCACGGGCTTGAGTACCAAGACCCGTAGTGATACGGCGCCCAGCCCCAAGGCTCCGCGCCGAGCCACGTCCAGCCATAATAATCGGCGTACACCCAGCGCCCGTCCTGATACGGCGCCCAGTCAGGACCCACCGAAGGAACCCAGACCTGTCCATATTGCGGATCGTTTTGCCACCGCCCGTAAGGATCCAGCGACTCAGCGCCGGCAACGTCGGGACTGACGTAACCTGTGCTGCTGGTGCGCTCGAAAACCCGGTCGCGCTCCGAGTTCCAGCGGTCGAACTCGTCTAACGGCGCGCTCGCCACCACGCGAACCTCGGGATCGTTCGCCGACCCGCGAGCCATCATTGTTTGTCCGGCGTTGATGAATTCCGATCCGGTGGGTCCATAAACTTCCGCCTGCCCCGAGCGCACGGCGATTTCGGTCGTGCCGTCCGCACTCACCGTGACTCGATAACTTCCCTGCCTCACGGGCCGCACCAGCACGGTAGGAGTGCTGATTTCCGCGTGCGCATCGTTGTCGCGCGCCACACGGAACATCACCGTTCCCTGCGCTATCTGGACTTGATATTGCTTGTATTGCAACTCGCTTAGGCGGACCTCGGTGGCGAACGAGAGCCGGATCATGTTCAGCGCGTCGAACTGGATTTCGGCGCGTGCTCCGTCGCTTGTCGATACTCGGTCGCCCGTCATCAGAGGCGCGTTCACGACGGCCACCGACATATCGCCCGTGTCTCCGTGCCGCACCGAAACAGCGCCTTGGGCCAAGCTCAAGCGCGCCACTCCGTGATCGGGAGCATAGCCCGGATCGTTGCTCTGCGACGTGGAAGGCGGAGGGTTGCCGGGATTTTGAGCGCCGGCAGTTTGAACCAGAACCGCCCCCACGACAATGATCGCCAGCATCGCCCGCTTCATAACCTTGTCCGCGCCTTGATTAAGGCACACGGATAGCCAAACGATAAGTCTTTGATATAAAGGTGGTTAGAACGGAAAGTTCAGTTTGATCCGGTGGCCCAAAACCACCACATTGGCTCCATCGCACCGGATTAGCCGGGAACGCCTGGGCAGTGAGGATCGCGTCGCTCGCATGGCGGCGCGCGAATAGCGATTATTATAGTCACTGAATGCTCGCGCCGATGATCACGCTCCCGATGTCTGGACGGCGCGAGTTTAGGTATCGCCTTCTTGGTCCCAGCATCCTTTTCCTGATCGTCGTCCTTTTCTATTGGAAGCTGGTCCTCACCAACCAATACACTTGGCTGGAAGGGCCCGACGCAGCTAATCTCGACCTGCCATGGTTACAGTTTCAGGCGGGCGAATGGCACAAAGGGCGATTTCCTTTGTGGGACCCGAACGGATGGTTCGGGCAGCCTCTGTTTGGACAAGCTCAGCCCGGCGCGGCATACCCTCCGAACTGGCTGCTGTTTTTGGTTCCGTTAAAGCACGGCTGGATCCGGCAGGCGGCGCTGCATTGGTATTTCGTGCTTACACGATATTTCGCGGCTCTTGCTTGCTATGCTCTGGCGCGAGATCTTGGGCGCTCGCGCGGCGCGTCGGTTCTTGCCGGATGCGTTTACGGGCTCGGCGGCTACGTCGCAACCTGGATCGCTCCACAGATGGTGAATGGAGCGGTCTGGACGCCTCTGGTCTTTCTTTATCTCCTCCGCGCCGAGAGGGGTGAGCGACCGCTGGCCAGTTCCCTGCTCTCTGGATTCTTTCTAGGCTTCGGCTGGCTGGCCGGGCATCATCAGATGAACCTGTTCGTGACGATGGCGGCGGCCGGCCTGTGGATTTGGCTGACCGTTCGCAAGGGCAAGCTGAATTGGTATATCGCGCGGCTCGCGGCCGTCTCGCTGGTCATGACCGCGCTGGCGAGCTCCTTTCAAACTATCCCCGAAGCTGAATACGGCCGGCGGGCGGTCCGCTGGGTGGGTGTGCAGGAGCCGGTGCAATTTAACGAGATCGTCCCTTATACGGTTCATGAAGAATATTCGGCAAAACCATTGTCATTACTTGGGATCTTCCTTCCCGGTCTTGACTCCGGCTTCTATTTCGGAACCATCGCCTTTGCCTTGGGCGTGCTCGGGGCGATTCTTGCCTGGCGGGAGCGGCATGTGCGATGGCTCGCCGCGATGGCCCTAAGTGGGCTGTTCTTTACGCTCGGCCCCCACAGCGTCTTTCACGGGATCCTCTATTCCCTTGTTCCGCTGGTGGAAAAAGCGCGCGTGCCGGGAGCGGGGTCGATCGTATTTTCCATCGGTCTTGCGCCGCTGGTTGCCTATGCGGCCGATCTGCTTCCCCGCCCTGGAAATGCGTCCTGGTTGCGGCGAGCCGCTTGGGCGCTGGCTGCGTTCAGCGCGCTCGTTGCAACAATTGGTTTCATTGTCTTCGCCGCGAAAATTCAACTCCACACGGATGACCGGCTGCTGGTTGCCGCAATCGCCGCCGTACTCGCCGCGGCGATCTTCGCGGGCTGGCGGAATGATGCGCTTTCGCCGCAGGCGGGTCTGGTGTGCATCACCGGCTTGGTCCTGTTTGAGCTCTTCAATGTAAGCACCTATCCCTTTCCGAACCGCTACCAGCCGGAGTTAAACCGCTACTTACCTCCGCTGGCGCAGCACAGTGACCTAATCGATTACGTACGCCATCAAGGCGGGGCGGCTCGCATTGAGTACGACGACAACGTCATCCCTTACAACATCGGCGATTGGTACGGGGTGGAAACCTTCAATGCTTACGTTGCAAGTGTTCCGTCAAGCATCTGGAAAATGGAGCTGTTTTCGCCGCTAGCCAAGGACTTCTGGGGCATCAAGTACTACCTGGGGAAATCCGCGCTACGACCTGAATTACAAGAAGTTTTTGCGGGCAAGAGCGGCGTGAAGGTTTTCGAGAATCCCAGCGCCTTCCCGCGCGTCTGGAGCGTGCACCAGTCCGTTGCAAGTCCGGCCCGCGGCTTCAGCCCGCGGAGCGAAGTTTTTTTTTCTGGACGAACGAAGCCAATTTTCGGAACATGCTCGGGAGGCGAGGATGACGTCCAGATGCCGATTCATACTCCCAGCTACGTGCGCATCACCGCGAACCTCCAATGCCGCGGCATGGTCATCCTGACAGATACTTGGTTTCCGGGTTGGCGGGCCAAGGTTGACGGGAAAACTGTTGAGATCTATCAGGCTTACGGAGGAGTTCGGGGTGTGATGGTGGACGGAGGCCGGCATGTCATCGAAATGCGTTACCTACCGTGGAGCGTGTTTCTGGGCGGCGCACTCACGTTGTTGGCGGCGGTGGTGGCGGTGGCGGCGTCACGTGGGGCGGCCAATGCTGGCCGCCGAAAGCTTTCAGCCGGCGTCTGAGCGCCACACGCGAGCGTTCGTCGTGGCGCAGGAACTCTTGCCTGCCGTCTCGACACTTGCGTCGAGACCTGCGTAATCAGCTTGTGCGGGGCGTTACGGACGGTTTTCGGGCTCGATTAATTGCTTCGCGAGGGATGCCCGCCAGAAGCGCGCGGAGCGTATCTCGCTCCTCAAAAAGCTGCTGAAACGCGTTTTTAGATAACCGTATTGCCGCCGGTGTCGAGGTTGAGGATCACGTTATCGCCCGCCAGATCGCCATTGATCGTAATTGTGGAACCTGCCGCAGCGGTGAAAGACGAAATCGTGAAAACGCGGTTGCCTTTGCCATCCGAAACGCCG
>DASQJB010000032.1:0-6364 GCA_035631295.1 Bryobacteraceae bacterium
ACAAATAACCGTACTTGACGCGGGGGGGCAATACTGCCATCTCATTGCGCGCAAGGTTCGCGACCTTGGAGTCTACGCCGAAGTCGCGCCCAGCGAAACTCCCGCCGCCGATCTCGCCGGCCGAAAAGGCGTCATCATCTCCGGCGGGCCATCCAGCGTCTACGACTCCGGCAGCCCTACCATCGATCCGCGCATGCTTCGTGCCGGAAGCGCTGTCCTCGGCATCTGCTACGGCCAACAATTGATCGCACATCTGTTGGGAGGCAGAGTTCAAAAAGGCGAGCGCGGGGAATACGGATTCGCCCAGCTTGATCTGCTGCGGCCCAGTTCCCTGTTTCGGGGAGTGGAAGGCGAGCAGCAGGTTTGGATGAGCCACCGCGACCAGGTAGCGCAGCCCCCGCCCGGATTCGACGCCGTGGGTCGCACTGCAACGTGCGAAATCGCGGCTATGGAATCGCCGGCGCAGCGTCTCTATGCGGTCCAATTTCATCCGGAAGTGGCGCATACTCCCAGCGGGCGGCAGATCCTCGAGAATTTCCTGTTCGGCATCTGCGGTTGCCGGCGCGATTGGAATCCGGCGGGGCAGATTCAGGAACTGGAAGAGCAGGTCCGCGCGGCGGCGCGTGGCCGAGGGATCTTCTTCTTCGTGAGCGGAGGGGTGGATTCGACAGTGGCCTACACCCTTTGCCTTCGGGCCGCCGGCTCCGATCAAGTCCGCGGCACATATGTCGATACCGGCCTCATGCGCGACGGAGAAACCGACTTCGTGCGCGCCAATTTCGCGGCGCTGGGCGCGCGCGGATTCCACGTGGAGGACGCCTCGCCCCGATTTCTCGCCGGCCTTGCCGATGCCGTCGAGCCTGAAAGGAAGCGGCATATCATCGGCGAAGAATTCGTGCGCGTCCAGGAAGAGATCCTCGAGCGCGAGCAATTCCTCAACGGCGGCTGGATTCTGGGCCAGGGCACCATTTATCCGGACACCATCGAATCGGGCGGCTCGGCGAAGGCGGAGCTCATTAAGACGCACCATAATCGTGTGCCCGGCATCCAGAAGCTGATCGGCGAGGGCAGGATTGTTGAGCCGCTCGCGTCTTTCTACAAGGATGAAGTCCGAGCTATCGGACGCGAGCTCGGGTTGCCCGCGGCGCTTCTGGAACGTCATCCCTTTCCGGGCCCCGGACTGGCGATCCGTTGTCTGTGTTGCCCGGAATCGGGTGAGCCGGAAAAGATCCCGGGTGGCTGGATTCTTCCTGTACGCTCGGTGGGCGTGCAGGGGGACTCGCGGACCTATCGCGCCACTCTGGCCATCGACGAGTTTCCCGAAACCGCGGAAGAAGCCGCCCGCCTGGTGAACTCGAGCGAAGGGATCAATCGCGTGGTCGTCGCAATCGAGCTATTTGAAAAGGCCCGCATGGCCGAGATGCGCTCCATTCGTTCCGGGCTCACGCCAGAGCGCCTCGCGCGCCTCCGCCGCGCAGACGCGGTGGTGCGGCGGCTGTCGCACGAATCCGGCTTCGATCACGAAGTGTGGCAATTCCCCGTGGTGCTGATCCCGTTCGGGACTGCGGGCCGTCCGGACTCCGTGGTGCTACGCCCGATCCACTCGGTGGATGGTATGACCGCTAGCGCTGTTCGCGTGCCCAAGGATCTGCTGGAAGAGATGACGAGTCAACTCGGCTCCATCGAGGGCGTGGCGGGAGTTTTTTACGACGTCACCAACAAACCGCCCGCAACGATAGAATGGGAATGACGCATGACCAAGCTCTTGATCGGCCCAGAAGTGCCGAGACCCATTAGACTCAGGCTGCCGGACTTCTCAGATGATGAATTCCTTGACTTCTGCTCCCGAAACTCCGAGCACAGAATCGAGCGAACGGCCGAAGGAGTCATTGTTATCACTCCAGGAGCCGGCGCAGTGCCCCCAAAGAGCAACGCAGGTTCGGGCGAGGATGAGCGCGTGGGCGAGTAACGGCCGCCAACTTGGCTGAATTCTTCGCGCATGCAAGCTCTATCGCCCAGCCGGAATCGAGGTCCTTCGAAAATCAGCGAAGTCCGAGGCGAAGGTTCGGTGGAAGGTTTCGTCCTAGCAAAACTTCGTCAAAACCGCTCCCTGACGGTCGCGGCTCGGAATGGACGCTTACGTTTACAGCCAGTTACAGAGCCGCGACCGTCAGCGAGCGGTCAACTGGTAAATTCCGGCCATGCTCCTACGGCAGCCCCTGGCACGCCGCTTCCACGCTCGGATAGAACGAAAAGACCGTATCGAGCCGCGTGACGTGAAACGTGTCGCGCACCGCGCCCGTCGCGCCCGCCAGGCGCATCTTGCCGCCGATCTTGGTCAGTCGCGCATAGGTGTCGATAAATCGCCCGATGCCCGTGGAATCGATGTGCGTTACGCCTTTCAAATCGAACACAAGGTTCTTATGGCCGCTCGCGATAAGCTCTGGAACAAGCGTTGCGAGCTTCTGCGATTGCCCCAGCAGCAGTTTTCCGCTGAGCGTCACCACCGTAGTAGCGGGTTGAACGTCGCGATGTTGGAGATCCAAGGCCATGGCGCAACAGAATTCCCGAAAAGGAGAGTGTAGCGCATTCCGGAAGGTTACAATACATACCGATGCCGAACCCTTTTCGAGCCAATGAGCGGTTGATCGTCGCCCTGGACCTCCCAGGCGCCGAGGAAGCCCGCGCTATGGTCGACAAGCTGGACGGCGTGGTTCAGTTTTTCAAAATCGGCCTCGCGCTCCAGCTCGCCCCCGGCGTCGACGAGGTGATCGGGTCGCTGATCCGGGCAGGGAAGAAAGTCTTTCTGGACTACAAGTACTACGACATTCCGGAAACTCTGAAGAAAGCGGTGTCGCGCGCAGCGGGTCTCGGCGTGAGCTTTCTGACCATCCACGGTCCTGGCAGCTTGATTCGCGGGGCGGTGGAGGGCCGCGGAAGCAGCAGTTTGAAGCTGTTCACCGTGACCGTACTGACCAGCCTTGATGCCGACGACATGGCTGAGATGGGCTACGACAAGCACTCCGTGGAGGATCTGGCGCTCTTTCGCGCGAGAAAGGCGCTGGAGGCCGGCTGCGACGGAGTGATCGCATCGGGCTGGGAGGCCGCCAAGATCAAGGAGCTATCGGCGGGAAGCCTTCTTGTGATCACGCCTGGCATTCGCCCTGCGGGGTACGGCGAAGACGATCAAAAGCGCCGAACCACGCCCCACCAGGCCGTGCTCGCGGGCGCGGATTATCTGGTGATCGGAAGGCCAGTGACGGACGCCGCGGATCCCCCCGCCGCCGCGGCGGCAATTGCAGAAGAGATGCAGCAGGCCTTCGACAAGCTTATTGGCCGGGTTTAATTTTTCAGCTCCGCGATCACGCGGTCGAGCTGATTCGTCCCTAAACCGGTTTGCTGCCACCCAAAATCACTCACCAGCACCTTGAGCACGTCATCTCTGTTCTTGCCCTGCCGCGAGAGATTGCGGATCGAAGTCTGCATACGCTCGAAGCCCGCGCGATATTTTTCCAAGTCGGCTCGCTTCGAAATCGGGCCGTGGCCTGGAATGACAGTGTCGAAATCCAATTTTAAGACTCCGTCCAGCGTTTTGGTCCATTCGATCGCGCTGCCCATTCCGTTGTAATCGACTAACGGAGCTACGTTTCCCTGTCCGTTGGTGGTGAAGAGATCGCCCGTGTGCAGCACCTTCAGCGCCGGGAAATAGATGACGACGTCTCCATTGGTGTGGCCGCGCCCGTTGTAATAGGCGTCGACTTCTTTACCGCCCAGAAATACCTGCGCCTGATCGGCGAAAGTCACCTGCGGCAGGCCCGGCTGCTTCCCGTTGGCCATGTTGAAGCGCGCGTTGCGGTGCGCGATCAACTCAACGCCACCCATCTTCATCTTTTCGTTGCCGCCGGTGTGATCGCCGTGCTGGTGCGTGTTGAGAACGTACTTAACAGGCTTGTCGGTGAGCTTCTTGATGTTGGCCATGATGTCGCTATAGTTGCGCTCGAACTTGTCGTCAACGACGATCACGCCCTCATCCGTCAGATACACGGCGACGTTTCCGCTGCCATCGCCTTCCAACTCGTAAAGGTCGTTGGCGATCTTATTGACCTTCAGCGGTTGCGCCTGCGGCTGATTCTGGGTATACGCGACCCATGCGCCTGCGAAAACCGCTACACCCGCCATTGCACGAACCAGAAGTGTTTTGCGCATGGAGGAAATATATCAGATCGATGCGTGTGCTAACCTGAAGCGTTTGCCTGCCATGCATCCGACTCGCGAAAAGGCCCAACTCATGAGCGCTTCTGAAGTGGACCGCACGCTGGTGCGCCTGGCCCACGAGATTCTGGAGCGAACCCACGACCTGCACCGGCTGGTGTTCATCGGGATTCGCCGGCGTGGCGTGCCTCTGGCTCAGCGGTTATCGAAGAAGATCGAAACCCTCGAGCACCGCGTCATTCCGGTCGGCATCCTCGACATCAGTCTTTATCGCGACGACCTCTCCACGGTAAGCCACCAGCCCGTCCTGAACGCCACTGACATAACGTTTCCCGTGGTGGGCAAAGACGTGATCCTCATGGACGACGTTCTGTACACGGGCCGCACGATCCGCGCCTCGCTGGATGCGCTCTTCGATCATGGCCGCCCCGCGCGCGTGCAATTGCTGGTTCTGATCGACCGCGGCCATCGCGAGCTGCCTATCGAGGCGCAATATGTCGGGCGCATGGTGCAAACCTCCCCACGGGAGATTATTGAAGTAAAATTCCAGGAGATCGACGGCATGGAGAAAGTTTTGCTCGTGGAGAAAATCGCCGAGGGGGCTTGATATGCCCCAAGGGTTGCTGGGCATCGAGGGGCTGGAGCGCGAAGAGATCCAGGCCATCCTGGACCGCGCGCGCGATTTCCAGCCGCGCGGCGAGCACGCGATTCGCAAATACGACCTGCTACGCGGCCGCATGGTGGTCAACCTCTTCTTCGAAGCCTCCACGCGCACCCGCACCAGTTTCGAGATCGCTGCCAAGCGGCTCGGCGCAGACGCCGTCTCCATCACCGCGCAAGCCTCCAGCGTGGCCAAGGGCGAATCGCTGGTGGATACGCTGAATACGCTTGCCGCCATGCATCCCGACGCCATCATCATGCGCCACGCCGCCTCCGGCGCGCCGCACTTTCTTCAGCGCTATCTGGACACGCCGATTATCAACGCCGGCGACGGCACGCATGAGCATCCGACGCAGGCGCTACTGGACGCGCGCACCATCCTTGATCGCGGCGCGCGGCTGGAAGGCTTACGCGTGGCCATCATCGGCGACATCGCTCATAGCCGAGTGGCCCGCTCCAACGTCTATCTGCTGTCGAAATATGGCGCCGATATCGTCTTGTGCGGTCCGGCATCGCTGTTGCCGCGCGAGCTGGCGCAGATCGCGGGCGGCGTGACGCTCACCACGGATATGGACGAGGCGATTCGGGACGCGGACGTCATCATGATGCTGCGCGTCCAGCTCGAGCGCCAGCACGAAGCCGCCTTTCCGGCGAGCGAATATTTTCAGTTCTACGGCCTACGCCTGGAGCATCTGCGCTTGGCGAAACCCGAAGTGATCGTCATGCATCCTGGACCCATCAACCGCGGGCGGGAGATCGCTTCCGAAGTGGCGGATTCCCAGCGCTCGGTGATCCTCACGCAAGTGGAAAATGGAATTGCCGTCCGAATGGCTGTGCTTGAACGTGTACTGTGTCCGCATGCTGAATCCAACTAGCCATGCCCGCTCTGCTTATTAAGAACGGAAGAGTGGTCGATCCGGCTTCAGGCCTCGACGGCGTGGCCGATGTATGGATTGAAGACGGCGCCGTTCGCGGCGTGGCGCAGAACATCGCAGTCCCGGAAGCGTCCGCCGTCTTCGACGCCACCGGCCTGGTGGTCGCGCCGGGTTTTATTGACATGCATGTGCATCTACGAGAGCCAGGCTTCGAGCATGCGGAAACCATCGAGACCGGATCCCGCGCGGCCGCGGCCGGCGGATTCACCACGATCTGCCCCATGCCCAACACCGCGCCGGTCAACGATAGCGCCACGGTCACCAGTTACATTGTGGGGAAGGCTCGCGAGCACGCGATTGTCAACGTGCTTCCCATCGGAGCGATCACTAAGGGCAGCCAAGGAGAGCAGCTCGCCGAGATCGGGTCGATGCGGGAAGCCGGCGCGGTCGCGATCTCCGACGACGGCCGCCCGGTGATGAACGCCCGCGTGATGCGGCGCGCCATGGAATTCGCCCGCAGTTTCGGCATGCCCGTCGTCAATCATTGCGAAGATCTGGATCTGAGCGCCGGGGGCGATATGCATGAAGGGATGGAATCCGTGCGGCTTGGGCTGCGC
>DASQJB010000033.1:0-2565 GCA_035631295.1 Bryobacteraceae bacterium
AGTGCGTGGCGTATCCGACCGTTCGCGCGGATTGATCTGCACCAGGATGGAATCGTGAGCATCGGTTTCGCGAACGAGCGGTGTGATCGTGGGATTGCCCGTAAATCCACCGTCCCAATACGGCTCTCCATCGATTTCAACTGCCCGGAACATGGTTGGCAGGCACGCCGATGCGAGGAGCACATCGGCTGTAATCTCGGGGTTCCGGAAAATACGCCCGCGGCCGGTTCGCACACTGGTGGCCGTGATGAATAATTTGATCGGCGAATGAGCGAGCCGATCACAATCAATGCTTTCGGCAAGGATGCGGCGCAGCGGATTGAAGTCCAGCGGATTAAGCGCGTAAGGCGAAAGAAGCCGCGAAGTAAGGTCCATGAAGATGTATGCGGGGGACGTATCGAGCGTCCAACGACGCAATAAGCGGTCGATAGGAGAGCGCTGCAGTGGACTAAACGCCGCAGCACGCGATACACGCTGCCAAAACTTTTCGAGCGCGGCACGAGCCCCTTCGGCATGGCCTTCGATCCAGCCGTCCGCCAGCACTGCGGCATTCATCGCGCCCGCCGAGGTACCCGAAATGCCCGCGATGCGCAGTGTCGGCTCTTCCAGGAGACGGTCCAATACTCCCCAAGTGAACGCGCCGTGAGAGCCGCCACCTTGGAGCGCAAGGTCTATCGGTACCGGCTTCCGCTCCATGGAACTGGCCTATTATTGTCACGCCGCCGTGCAGCGGCTCGTCCGGATCTTTGCGGAACAATCAACGATTGTGGCCAAATCCGCTTTTCACAGCCCGGCTTGGGCGAACTTGCGATGACAACTGCCCTTAGCCGACGCCCTGGGACTTTGACTTAAATCAATTTTCTATCCCGATTTGGCCACCGGCACGTCCGCTTGGGTCAAAAGCGGACATCGGCACGTCCAGTCAATGTCCGCTTTACCTCCAAAAGCGGACATTGGTTGAGCGCGTCGGGATGTCCGCTTGTCGTCGCGCGCGGTCACGGTCCCGCCCCCTCTGGGCGATCCAAAATACGCCGGCGCGGCCGATGCGGACGAGACGGAAAGCGTAGCAGCAGCGACTAACCCGAGATGAAGAAATGATCGCCTGGATCGCATCGTCTCTCCGTGTCGGTTCGGCTTACACCCGGGGCTGGCGCACAAACGGAATGTGTGAATATCATTTCCAGGCCTAATTCAATCTAACACGAGCTTTCAGCCTCCAGCCAGGACCAGACGCCAAGCTACGTACATATGGGGGCCGTCGGCGGAGGCGGCGGTCGAGTTCACATTCAACAAGATCCATTGGATTGACGTGGCCGCCTCATGTCGACGTTGCTCAGCTGGCTGATCGCGGGAATCAAGCTTCTGGTCCAGATTATCGTCATCACATGGACCACGCTCGCCATCTATTTTTCGAATCTTCCGTGGCCCGCGCTGCGGTTGGGGTTGGCGGTGGCGTTTGCGGCGTTCGCAATCTGGGCGTTCTGGGTGTCGCGCCAGCGGCGCATGCCGGCACTGGCAATCGCGCTGGTGCTCGGGGTCGTTGCCTGGTGGCTCACCATCGCTCCCTCAGGCGATCGGGACTGGCGTCCGGAGGTTGCCGTCATGCCGCGGGCGTTCATCGAAGGCGACCATGTGCGCATAACGGGCGTCCGCAACTTCGACTACCGCAGCCGCAATGATTTCATCGTGCATTATGAAGAGCGGGAGGTTGATCTCTCGCACTTAACCGGCTTGGACTTTTTCGTGTCCTACTGGAGCGAAGGACCGGTGGCCCATACGTTCGTGAGTTTCATCTTCGACAACGCCGCCCCATTGAGCATCTCGATCGAGACGAGACCGGAGGTAGGCCGCGGTTTCGAGCCGGTCGCCTCCATGTTCAAGCAATTCGAGTTGATCTACGTGGTGGGCGAGGAGCGAGACCTTGTGGGCGTACGTGCCGTTCATCGCCGGGAAACGGTGTACCTTTATCAGCTCAATTCCTCCCTGGCTGATGCGCGGCAGCTATTGCTCGTCTATCTGGCGCGGATCAACGAACTCGCCGATCGGCCGGAGTTTTACAATTTGCTGACCAACAGTTGTACGATCAACATCGTTCGTTACGCGAATGCTGCGGGGCGGCAGGGGCACTTCGACATCCGCCATCTCTTCAACGGGCTGATCGACAGCTACCTCTACCGCTCGGGGCGGGTGGACACGACATTGCCGTTCGACGAACTGCGGCGACGATCACTGATTAATGAGGACGCGCAAGCGGCCGGTGGCGCTCCGGAGCCGGAATTTTCGCAACGCATCCGCGCATCACTGCCGACGATGACGGCACTGCGCCATTAGGACCAAGGCGGCGGGAAGCGGCGGGTCGGCATTGGTCTCGAACGCTCCAGATTTTGATCTGGATCAAAGTAAGGCCCGATCCGACGAGTGGGGCTGAGTTTTTGGAGAACAATGATGTGCGCGTTAAAAAGTCTCATAGTTCTGGGGACAATGCTTGCTGGAATTTCAATAGCGATGGCGCTAAACGCTCCAACGGTAGACGGCCAACCGCCTGTGGTCGGTAGCGCGGCTGGC
>DASQJB010000034.1:0-17139 GCA_035631295.1 Bryobacteraceae bacterium
ATTTTTTCTACGGCTGCCGTCCGGTCCGCCATGAATTTATCGGACGCAATAAAAAAGTGGGCTTCAAGCCCACTCTGGTGTCCGACCCTGGTTTCAGTATACACCTGCCGGCCGAGATGAGCCTCGGCGGGCCGTCGTTGAGGAAATGTTCGAACGAGCAAAGTCAATTTCCTCTTCTTTTCAGCACCGATTATCTCGACGCCATTTGACACGTATAAGTACGAGACGACTTGACTGGCGTTTTGGGCGGAGCGTCGCAAGCTCTTTTTCTCTTGGCAGCACCCGCCAAGCTGTCCCATACTGTTCCCATCGATAGACGATGGAACTACTTCCTGGCACTCTCGACTTGCTGATCCTGAAAACGCTGCGCGGGCGCGCTAAACACGGCTACGGCATCGCGCAGCATTTGAAGGTGGTTTCCGAAGACGTTCTCGACGTGGGCGAGAGCTCACTCTATCCGGCGCTCCAGCGATTGCTGTTGAACGGATGGGTGAAGGCGGAATGGGGCGCGTCCGAAAATAATCGCCGCGCTCGCTATTACACGCTGACAGCGGCCGGACGGAAGCAATTGGAGCGCGAACGTGAAGACTTCGAGCGCATGATCGGCGCAATTCAGAAGGTGCTGGCGTGAAGATCCTGCGCCGGCTTCGGTATTTGTTGCGCCAGCGCCAGCAGGAGCGCGAGCTCGCGGAAGAGATCGAGTTTCATCGCCGGATGAGCGGCGATCCGCGCGCGATGGGCAACATCACTCGCGCCCGCGAGGAGGCGCGAGCGGTGTGGATCTGGCCGTGGCTTCAAAGCGTATGGCAGGATGCGGGGTATGCCATTCGAAATCTGCGCCGGCAACCCGGGCTCGCGCTGCTGGCGTTGGCGGCTCTGGGTTTTGCGATCGGGATCAATACCAGCCTGTTCACCGTTTACAATGCGGTCGCAATCCGTCCGTGGCCGGTGAAGGATCCGGAGCGTGTGGTCAAGATCTTCTCGACGGATCCTCGGCACGAGGCGCGGATGTTTGGGGGAATTGGAATTGCCGAATCCCGCTACTTCGCCTCGCAGAGTCGCGCTTTCTCCGGAGTGGCAGCGACGCGCCAGGAGCCGGTGCACTTCGGATTCGAATCCTTCGGCACGCCTTCTTGGGCTGCATTCGTAAGCGGCAACTCCTTTCGCGTGTTGGGCTTCGGGATGCATCTTGGCCGGGGGTTTCTTCCGGAAGAAGATCGCGCGCAATCTCCGGAAGCGGTGGCTGTGCTTAGTTTTGCGTTCTGGCGCGATCGCTTCGGATCCGATCTGAGCCTGGTCGGTAAACAGGTTCACATTGATGAGGTTCCGTTCACCGTTGTTGGCGTTACGCCTGAAGACTTCACCGGCGCATCCGACGGCGGAGGACGCCAGGACGTGTACCTTCCCTATCCGGCTCTGCTGTTGCTGCACCCGACCGAGCAGTGGCCGCGCGATCTTCTGACAGACGCGGAATACTGTTGCGAATTCGCGTTCGGCCGTCTGGTGCCCGGCGTTTCCCGCTCCCAAGCCGCGGCGGAGCTGGAAGTTCTTGACCGCCAATTTCGCACCTCGCAAGGCACGGGAAGCCGCACATTCACGCTGGCGGATTCCGCGATGTTCAACAATCCGGGCCGCAAACGGCAGATGGCGGCGGCATTCACTCTCATGTTCACCGCTGGGATGCTGGTGGTTCTGCTGGCGTGCGCCAACGTCGGAAACCTGTTGGTGGCTCGCGCGAGCGCGCGCCAGAAAGAAATCGAAATCCGGCGGGCGATTGGGGCGGGGCGCGCGCGCATCGTCCGCCAATTAATGACGGAAAGCTTGCTGTTGGCGTTAGGCGCGAGCGCCCTAGGATTGGCGATCGCCTACAAGCTCCCTCTGGTGTTGCTCAACCGAATTGGCGAGCCCGGGGCGCTGCGCCTGGCTCCGGACCGCGTCGTGCTGGCATACGCCACGGCGCTGGCTGTATTCGCCTGCTTTTCGCTCGGGCTAGCGCCCGCCTTGCACGCGACACGCGCCGTCGCGTCGCGGCGCTTGCCTTTGAGAAACCTGCTTCTGGCGGCGCAGGTCACATTGAGCGTGGTTCTGCTGATGGGCGCCGGGCTGATGTTGAGGAGTTTGGCGGATCTGCGCAATCGCGATCCGGGATTCGCGATTGAAGGCGTCTCAACGATTGCCTTCGAGCTTCCGGCGCGCAGCTACGACGGCGCGCATACGCAGGCGTTCTACCGGCAGCTCATCGGAGCGGCGCCTGGCGGACACTTCGGCCTTACGGAGCGGGAGCCGCTGGGGAACAGCTTTGCGCAAACGGATTTCCGACCTGCCACAACACCGGAGACTTCGAGAAGCCTCATTGACTTTCAAGTCGTCACGGGAAGCTATTTCGACGTGCTTCATATCCCGATCCTTGCGGGCCGTAATTTCACATTAAGCGATAAAGGCCGCAACGTCGTGCTGATCAATGAGACTCTGGCGCGCCGCTTTTGGAACGGACAGAATCCGGTCGACAAGACCATCGTGTCGAGGCAGATCGCGCGCGAGATCGTCGGCGTTGTCAGGGACGCCCACACGACCAATCTCGACCAGCTTGAGCCCATATTCTATGTGCCCTTCACGGGCTTTGCCATCCCCAAGGTCCTGGTGGCTTCGAATGACTCGGCAACGGTGGAATCTATCGGCATCGCAGTCACCCGACTCGAGCCTCGCGCGCGAATGCAAGCCGCGCCCTTGCGCAACAATCTGGACCGTTGGCTGCGCGGCCCTCGGCTCGGCGCACAACTCGCGGGCGCGCTCGGCCTGTTCGCGTTGATTCTGGCGACGGTGGGGATGGCGGGCGTGTCTGCTTACGCGGTCCAGCATCGCACCAGAGAGATTGGCATTCGAATGGCGCTCGGCGCGAGGCCGGCGCAGGTGGTTCGACTGGTGCTGAGCGGGAGCTCGCGCGCAGTCGTGATCGGCCTTGTCGCAGGGTTCGCCATCGCGCTTCCGGCCTCGCGATTGCTGCGGAATGTGCTTTACGGCGTGAGCCCGCTCGACCCTGTTGCTTATTTGTCCGTCGCGCTTATTCTTGCAATCGCCGGACTTGCCGCAAGCTATGCTCCGGCTCGCCGCGCTACGCGAGCCGATCCGCTGGCCGCCCTGAGGCACGAATGAGATGCGCCTCCTTTGAAGGTTCATCCCATATCGGCACTCGCCGTTGGGAACTTTCCGCATATTGAGGCGTCTATTCCTCGCATGGCCACGACTCTCCCCACTCCTGATGTCTCCATCCAAAGGGCTGCGATGCAGAAGCTCTCTTTCCTGGTCGGACACTGGAAAGGAGAGGCTCGAATGTTGCGCGGACCAGCAGGGATGGCGGAGCTGGTCCAAGCCGAAACGGTCGAATACCGGCTCCAAGGATTGGTGCTCATAATCGAAGGCGTCGGCCAACTGCAGGATGGCAGCGCAGCGCTGCAAGCCCTCGGCGTCGTGTCGTTTGACGACTCCTCTGGAACCTACAGCATGCGGGCGTTCAACGATGGACGCTTCCTTGAAACCGAGGTGAAGCTGCTAGAGTCGGGCAAGGGGATGACCTGGGGGTTTCAGTTGGGCGATTTCAAGACGCAGTCGATCTTGCGCATCGATGAGCGAGGCGTTTGGACCGAGTTGACAGAACTCACTGTCGGCGAGCAGCCGCCCCGCAAGCTGCTTGAGCTGGCTGTCCGGAAGGTCTGATTGTTCTTAAACCTGGGCTTGTCCCGCCGGGCGGAGTCCCGCCAGAATCTTCGCCGCGTACAGTGCGCCCGCGGCGGTCTCTTCATGCTTGAAGAATGCGTAGACGTCGCGGCCGCCGTCGAGCAACCCTTGAACACGCTCGCCGATCTCCGCTAGATCCGAGTCGGAGTACTCCGGCTTGCGCAGCCTCGCGTGAACGAAATTCGCCGTCAATACCTGTGGGATTTCCAGTTTGTCCGATTCGGCCAGGCAGAGTGAGACGCCGTGCTTCTCCAGCAGGCGGTAAACATCGTCGACGAGCCAAGTCTTATTGCGGAATTCGAACGCGCAACGAATATCCGAGGGGAGTTTTTCCAGAAATGCCGCGAGTGAGGGAATCTCGGCTTTGAAATTCGGCGGCAACTGGAAAAGCACTGGCCCCAGACGGCGCGCCGAGCGCAGAGGATCGATCGCGCGAAAGAATACTTCCGTGAATTCGGATTCCTTCAGGCGCAGCAGATGCGTGATGCGCATGTGCGCCTTGAGCGCGAACACGAATCCGACGGGGGTCGCGCCGACCCAACTCTCCAAAGTCGAAGACGATGGGAGGCGGCGGAACGTGTAGTTGATTTCCACCGCGTTTAGCCGGCTGGCGTAATACTTCAGGAAATCCTTCTGGGGAAGCTTGGGCGGGTAAAAGTCCGGCTTCCAAGAAGGATAAGCGAAACCGGAAGTGCCGGCGTAGAGAGATGGCATGTACCTCCGATGATAAGATGAAGGGTTCACCCGCGCCCACGCAGCCGGCGAAAAATGACCGGCTGCGCCACTAACGCCTCCGGCGTTAAGAAATGTAAAAAGTGCAACGCGCCGGAACGTTTTTCCGTCGCAGAGCGTCGATTGTACCGAGTCTCGAAATCATGCGGGCTAGACTTATCGCGTTGTGTGTCAGTCTTCTTGCGGCTACCCTTCAGGCTCAGCCGCCGGTCAGGCGCGTGGCGTTGGCTGGGCAGGTCCATCCCAAGGCGCGGCCCGAGTTCGATCAAGGACGCGAGGAGCCTTCGCGGGAGCTCACGCATCTGACGCTCGAACTGGAGCTGTCAGCGGCCCAAAAGGCCGACCTCGAGCAGCTTCTAGTTGAGCAACAGACTCCCGGCTCGCCTAAATATCATCGTTGGCTTACGCCGGAGCAGTACGCAGAGCGCTTCGGGGCAAGCGATTCCGATATCGCTCAACTGAGCGCGTGGCTCCAAAGTCACGGATTGACGGTGACCTCCGTGGCGCGCGGGCGGAATTGGATCGCGTTTGATGGATCGGCGGCTCACGTCGAGAGCGCGTTTCAGACGGAGTTGAACCGTTATCTTGTCAACGGCGAGCTGCATTTCGCTAACGCGACTGAGCCCTCGATTCCGGCGTCGTTTTCGAGCCGCGTGGCGGCCATCCGCGGGTTGCACGATTTCAGGGCGAAACCGAACGCGCGGCGGCTGTCTCATATATCAACGACGCCCGATTACACCTCCACGCGCAGCGGAACTCACTACTTAGTGCCGGACGATCTCGCGACGATTTACGATATCGCGCCGCTCTACAATGCCGGCATCAATGGGGCGGGCCAGAGCATCGCGGTCGCGGGGCAGTCGCAGATCGTGCTATCCAACATTCAGCAGTTTCGCAGCGCCTACGGACTCCCGGCTGCTACGCCGCAAACGGTATTGGTTCCGGGCTCGGCGAACCCGGGGGTGGTATCCGGCGACGCGGACGAATCCCACCTGGATGTGGAATGGTCTGGCGCCGTAGCCCGCAACGCGAACATCATCTTCGTTTACTCCACCGACGTGATGCAATCGGTGCAGTACGCGATCGATCAAGCGCTGGCGCCGGTGGTCAGCATCAGTTATGGCGAATGCGAGCTGGAAACTCCCGCCGCCGACAGGACCGCCATGCGGAATTGGGCCCGACAAGCTAATGCGCAGGGCATCACGTGGTTCTCTGCTTCCGGCGATAACGGCGCCGCCGATTGTAACGACACGCAAAACCCTGGCCTTGCGGTGGACCTCCCCGCTAGCATTCCCGAAGTCACCGGAGTGGGCGGCACGGAGTTTTCAGACGGAAGCGGGAATTATTGGAACGCTAACAATAGCGCGACGGGCGCCTCCGCCCTTTCCTACATTCCAGAAGTTGCTTGGAACGACGCGACCGGCTGTTCGGGCGGGGCCGCGGCTACTGGAGGCGGCGCGAGCGTTCTGTGGGCGAAGCCCTCCTGGCAAACGGGATTGGGAGTACCGGCCGACGGCATGAGAGACGTTCCCGATATCGCCATCAGCGCCTCTTGCGCCCACGATGCATATTTGTTTTATACCGGGGGCAGCCTTCAGGGCTCCGGCGGCACTTCCTTCGGCGCGCCGATCTTCGCCGGAATGGCAGCGCTGCTCAATCAATATCTCGTATCCAGCGGCGCGCAAGCCAGCGCCGGACTGGGCAATATCAATCCCAAGCTCTATTCGCTGGCCCAAACTGCGTCGGGCGCGTTTCATGACATCACGTCCGGCAACAATATGTTTACCGTGGCCTGCCCGCCCTTTAACCGCGGCACCTGCACTTCCTCAGGTGCGGTAGGCTACAGCACGGGGGTGGGCTACGACCAGGTCACCGGACTGGGATCGGTGGATGTGGCCAAGCTCGTCAACGCGTGGACTGGCGGCAGTGTCACCCCGCCGACCTCCGACATCTCGGTCAGCTTGGTGACCAGCGAGAGTACCGTTGCGTCCACCGACACTGTCTTTCTAATTGCAACCGTTACGGGCGCGAACGGCGTCACTCCGAGCGGCGCCGTCGAGTTCTCGGCGGGATCGGCCGTGCTGGGATCGGTAGCCCTGGTGGGATCGGCAGGCACGGCAACGGCGACGTTACCCGTAAGCGGATCTCAACTGGCTTCCGGGGCCACGATCACCGCGACATATTCAGGCTCGTCTGCTTCGGTGGGCATTAGCGTGAGCTCGTCGGGGAGTGGATCGGGCAGCAAACCCAGTATTGGGGGCGTGGCCAACGCGGCGTCCTACAAGCAAGTTTTCGCGCCGGGTGAATTGATCAGCATATTCGGATCGCAATTAGCGGGGGCCACGCAGCTTGACAGCGCGCTCCCTTTGCCCGAGACAATGTCCGGCGTCGCCGCAACGATCAACGGCCAAGCGGCGCCCCTGTTATATGTCTCGCAGGGACAAGTGAATCTGCAGATTCCTTACGAAGTTCCGGTGGGATCGAATGCGACGGTGACCGTGAACAACAATGGGCAGACAGCCTCGCAATCGATAGCCATCGCCGCGGCCGCCCCCGGCATCTTCACAGACCAGAATGGCGCGGTGGTTCCCTCTTCTTCGGCGGCGCGCGGTCAGGCGATTTCAATTTTCGTTACGGGAGCCGGTGGGGTCTCGCCAGCCATCGCCACCGGAGCCGCGCCGTCCTCGCAAACCGCGACCACTTCTTTGCCGAACCCGGCACAAAATACCACGGTGACTGTGGGCAATGTGACCGCTCCGATTCAGTTCATTGGCATCCCGCCCGGTTTGGTTGGAGTCGTGCAAATTAATATCCAAATTCCCAGCGGAGCAGCTTTGGGCGCCCAGCCCCTAATAGTGACAGTGGGTGGAGTAGCTAGCCCGCCCGCTGTGTTGACTATTACGAATTAATCTAACGCTCGTCCCCTCGCCCTGCTTCTAACATTCAGAAGGCTAAATATTGGCTTCCGGCGGCGCGCGGTCCGGAGCCAGCAAGCGAAAGGAAGACCTTATGCAGGCGCGTGGAAAAATTTCCGGCTTTGCGACTCTTGTATTCCTTCTGGGCGGCGTTGTGGGGGCGTGGTTGGCCGGCTCCGGCGGTCCCTCCGTTGTGCAGGCTGCGAGCATCGGCAGTGGACAAGTGTCCCTGCAAAACGGCTTTGAGCCGGCCGTGAGAAAAATTCTCCCGGCCGTGGTGACCGTGTCATCTTCAAAAGTGCTAAAGCAGCCGAAGCTGCTTTCCGATCCTGCGTTCCGCGAGTTTTTCGAAAACAACTTCGGCAAGCTACCGCACCGAATGCGCGAAAACAGCGTCGGGTCGGGCGTCATCGCGACCTCGGATGGATGCGTCATCACCAACAGTCATGTGGTGGATGGCGCCGACGCGGTTCGAGTCTCGTTGCTCGACGGCCGCGAATTCGAGGCGAGGGTCATCGGGTCCGACAAGCAATCCGATTTGGCGGTGCTGAAGATCGAAGGCAAGAACCTGCCCACGGCCAATTTCGGCGGGCCTGATCCCGTCGAGATAGGCGATTTTGCGCTGGCGATCGGGAATGCGTTTGGCGTCGGACAGACTGTGACCTTGGGCATTATCAGCGCCACGGGGCGCGGCGGAATGGGAATCGAGGACCTGGAGGATTTCATTCAGACCGACGCTGCGATTAATCCCGGCAATTCAGGCGGCCCGTTGGTGAATGCTAACGGGAATCTGATTGGGATTAACACCGCCATCCTCACCGGAGGCAGCGGCGTTAACCAAGGCGTGGGCTTCGCCGTTCCCGTCCCCATGGTGCGCTATGTCATGGATCACATTCTTAAGGACGGAAAGGTCGTTCGCGGATGGCTGGGCGTGACGGCGCAGGCTGTGACGCCGGAACTCGCGGAATCGTTCCATCTTCCGGGCGATCCTCATGGCGCCCTGGTCGGCGACGTCGATCCCAGCGGGCCGGCCGCAAAAGCGGCGCTGAAAACCGGCGACATTATTGAGGAGATCAATGGCGCCAACGTGCCGGCTTCGCGCCAACTGGGCTTGAAGATATCTCAAATGGCCCCCGGCGCCGCCGTGAGGCTCAAGATCTTCCGCGACGGAAAGGAACTGGAGAAATCGGTGACGCTCGCCGAAATGCCGCAAGACGAGAAGGAAACTCCGGCCGCCGCGGCAACCGAGCCGAGCAAGCCGGAATTGGGCGCTGCCGTTGGGCCGGTTCCCGACGAGGCAAAGCAATCGCTGAAGCTGCCCGCAGGCTCCGGCGGCGTCTTCGTGACGTCGATCGATCCGGGCAGCGCGGCCGCACAAGCCGGGCTGGAGCACGGCGACGTGATCCAAGAGGTGAATCACAAGCCCGTGCAAGACGTGAACGGCTTTCAGGCGACGCTCGATTCGGCGGGAAAGCGGCCACTGTTGATGCTGGTCGACCGCGCGGGGAAGCACTTCTTCGCGACGGCGCGGCTGAGGTAAGCAAGGTGCTGACCGCTCCCTTTGGCCGCGGCTCAGAAAGCGTTGCAGAGGCGCGACTGCAGGGAGCGGGTGCAGCTTACTTCTCCGCGAGCCAGGCGAGAAACAGACCGTCTGGCTCCACGTCTTCCCAGTAGGAGATGAACTGGCTGCTCACGCGGCGGCAGTGCCGCTTGAGCAGCCTCTCTAATTCTTTCCGGCCGAACCACCGTTCCCATTGCGGAGTCTCAAGGCGTCCCCACGCCTCTGCGTTTTTGTCGATGATGACGATCCGCCCGCCGCGCTTGACGATGCGCGCCAGTTCCGCGACGGCTGCGGGGATATCGACCGCGTGCTCCAGCGACTCGGTGGCGTAGGCAGCATCGCAGGAGTCGGTGGCGAGCGGGAGCGCCGTCATGCTAGCGGCCACGCGCTCGATGCCTTCCGGCACGTGCGCCAGCATTGCTTCTGCCAGATCAACCGCCACAACCGAGGCAGCGGGGAAGCGCTCCTTCATGATGCGCGCAAAGCGTCCCTTGCCGCAGCCGATATCGGCGATGCGCCCGAGCCTCGTCCCGGCGATGTGATCGAGCACCAGCTTGACGTGATAAATGCGCGGATCGATGGCGGACGGGTAGTGCTCTTCATCCGCGGCCGCCTGGTTGAAGAACGCGCGAATTTCGGAAGCGCTCGCGGGCGCGCTACGCTTTCGTGAGAAAAATCGGGAGACCAATCTTATTAGCGTAATTCGGACGGTACCGCTGTTTGTTGTACATGGTGTCGACATCCACCCTGCGCGGGCCAAGCTTCGGGTCGGGGATCGCCGCCAGACAGTAGCAGCCGTGCACCAGCGCCGCCATCACACCGCTCTTGCCCGAAAGCACCGCATCCATGGCGATATTGCCGAAGGTCCCAGCGATGAGTTTGTCCGCGAAGTCCGGCTCGCCGCTGCGCAAGTCGTAGGTCAGGTCGCTGACGATGCACTCCTCTCCGGTGCGCTTTCCGATTTCCACTCCCAGCGCCTCCGCGACGCTGGTTTTGCGGCGATGGCCGAACGCGTCCGGCTCGCCATATTCCTGGACGGTGTAGCCCTCCCACTGCGCGCCTTCCGAAAGGACCACCAGCACGTAGTTGCTCGGCGTGTCATGCTTCTCCACAATCAGCAGGTCGATCAACTTTTCGAGATTGACTTTGTATTCCGGAATGCAGCAGCGGATGGAGGTGACGTAAGCCGTGTACAGCGCGGTGAAGCCGGCGTCGCGGCCGAAGACGCGGAAAATACCCACCCGCTCGTGCGAGCCTACCGTGGTGCGCTGGCGCTGGATTGCGTTCATCGCCCGCGTGATGGCCGTGGAGAAGCCGATGCAGTATTCGGTGTTGCGGACATCGTTGTCCATCGTCTTCGGAATCGCCACCACTCGCACGCCCAGCGAATCGAGATGCGCAGCATAGCTCAGCGTATCGTCGCCGCCGATCGCCACGAGATAGTCCAGGTTGAGTTTCTCCAGGTTCCGCAGCACCTGCGGACTCACATCCCACGTATCTCCCTGCTTGGCCATGCTATCGGCGGAAAGAAAGTCGGGGAGCTTTCGCATCTTGCGGGGATTCGTGCGGCTGGAGTGCAGAATCGTGCCGCCATATCGATCGATGGTCCGGGTGTTGGAGCGGTTCAGCGGGCGGATGTAATGCTGCTGGCTGGCAGGATCGTCGAAGTTCAGGTGAGTGAGTCCCTCCCAACCACGGCGGATGCCCACAATTTCGCAATCGTTCTCCGTGCCGCGGAAAACCACTTCCTTGATCACCGAGTTCAGCCCGGGAACGTCGCCGCCACCGGTGAGGATGCCGATGCGTTTGCGCACCATGCTCTATTTTATCGAGCGAGGCAGGGTCACGGAGCGGATCTATTGCACTTGAAACTCGCGCCGCTCTTCCCAGGTCTGATTGCCGATCTTGTCGTGCACCGTCACCACGAGCGTGTAGGCCGCCGGAACGACGTTCTTGGCCAGGCTAAGGCTCAACTGTCCTGGCACCACGATCTGCGGGTAGAAAGACTCGTGCGATTCGGCCGCGGCTTCGGGTTGCGCGAATAGCCGCTTGCCAGCGGAGTCTTCCACCGCGAGCCCGTAATCCACGGAGTAACGGTTGTTGTCTCCGAGTTTGTAGCCGACGATATCGAACCGCGCCCATAGCATGTCACCCGCGCGATAGACCGGCTCGCGCAGGGCCAACGAATCGGTTTCGCCCCGCTGAAAATGGAAGTTGCGAACGATCAATGTCGAGCTGGGTTGCGCGTCGTGGCCGCGAACGTGAAAGACCAGGTCTTCGCGAAGTTCGCTGGATCCGACCTCGTCTTTGGCCTGAACCGAGACCTTGTAGTCGCCCGAAGGAGCGAAGGGCGGGATCATAAAGCCGGCGAGAAATTTGGGGACCCAGTTCTTGTCTTCCGGCAGCACCCGTCCTTCGATCGTGCCGGACTTCGGTTTTTCGAGCGGAATTCCCGCTGGATCGAAAACCTCGACTTTCCAACTCAGCTTCACGCGCTGATTGTCTTCGTCGGTTTTATCGATTTGGTACCCGCCAAGCCGGCAGATGAAGTGCGCGGCCTCGCCGGGGAGGAATTCGTAGGAGGCCGGCAGCAGCGGGCCGTCTTCGAACTCTTGCATGGCCATGCGCTCCACGGTAAGAGCGGACGCGGCGGAAACCGCGGCTGCGCCTGCAATGGCTAGCGCGACAATTCGGTACATCTACTGCTATCTTAGCGGGGATCTTGCTTAGTGGGGATCTGACCCGGGAACCGGCGGTTGCGATTCTACGTCGATCCGCAACGGAATCGCGATCCACGAGTATTTTTCGGCGCCCGGACCGGCGCCATCGGTCACGCGCAACCGGTAAGAGGCCAGAGGCGCGTCGAACAGGATCTGCCCCTGTTCCGTTTCCTTAGGCCGGATCGTTCGAAGCAACCCGAACCACTTATCGATCCCTTCTCCGCTGTCCGACTCCGTGTAACTCTGCCCATTGTAGTTTTCGAGCTGCAGCAACGGAATGGAAACTTCAGATGCGCTGTTATTGCTGACCGAGAGTTGGAGCAACAGGAACCGCTGCTGCGGTAAGCGGAGCTTTAGCAAATCGCCCAGCTGAGTTTTCCATGCGCTGTCGATCACGGTGTAGGTAAGCGGTCCGAGGACGACTTTCTCGCCTATGCCATATTCAACCTTCCCCGAATTCTCGTGCGCACATCCCACCAGTCCGAAGGCCACAGTAGGCAGGTAACAGCTAGTCCAAATCGCCAGCTCATCACAGACTTCTCACACTTTAACCGGGAAGCCAGAGTAGATGCAAGAATTGATTGGTTGAGAATGGAGACCTGCATACTATAATGATCGGCGAAAGGCCGGGCCAAACTCACGCCATGCAAGCCACAGAATCCACTGGAACAAAAACGATCCGAATTGTCCTGAACGGTGAAGCGAAGACGATTCCCCAAGGACTCCACCTGGCGGAGTTGCTTGAGTTTCTCGCCATCGAACCCGCTCGCGTGGCGGTGGAATTGAATCGCTCCATTGTTCGTAAGCGGGATTGGCCCTCGACGGCCGTCGAGGAAGGCGCGCAGATCGAGGTGGTCTGGTTTGTCGGGGGCGGCTAAAGCTCCTCCGTGGCGTCTTCTTCACTCTCCTTTAACTCCAGGACTGACAGCCTGTCGCCGGTAGGAAGGTCGATGGCGACGCCAAATTCGTATCGGGCGCCTTCGGCCTCGCGCACGCTCGCGACGGGAATTTCCCGAGGATCGGAAAACGAGAACTCTGCGCCGCCGAGGGGAATCGTGAGCTGCCAGGAAGGGCCGCTGAGGCCCAGCGTCTCAGGAGTGAAATCGGTAACCACGCCGGCGCCATCGAAGATGATCGCGCTACTCAGCAGCTTGATCCGCACGCCGGCCGATTGCTCTTTCCAACGGGCGAACAGCAGTGCAGCGTCGTCCGAAGAGACGATCATTTCGAGTACTGTAGCACGCCAGTGGTTGCGCCCACGATAACCCGCGAAGTCATTCCCAGGAAGAGCCCGTGCTCGACCACTCCCGCGATGCCGTCGATTTCGCGGCCCAGCGCCACGGGATCCGCGATCGGACCGAAAGAACAATCGAGAATGCAGTTGCCTCCGTCGGTGAAGAATTCCGAGCCATCGGGCTTCAGGCGAAGGGTGGGCTCGCAATGGAGGTTCCTCAACGCCCGCGCGACGACCGGCCAGCCGAAGGGCGCCGCCTCCACCGGAACGGCGAACTTCTCTCCCAGGCGCCCGACCAGCTTGGATTCGTCCACGATGACAAGGAAGCGCTTGCTCGCGCTGGCCACGATTTTCTCTCTCAGGAGCGCGCCTCCGCCGCCCTTGATCAGGTTGAGCGTGCCCTTCTCCACCTCGTCGGCGCCATCGATGTCAATATCGATTTCGGGATGCTCTTTCAATGTCGTAAGCGGAATTTTCAAAGTGCGAGCCTGCGCGGCTGTACGTTCCGACGTAGGGATTCCCACGATGCGCAAACCCTCGGCGACGCGGCGGCCGAGAGCGCTCACGGCAAAAGCCGCCGTGGATCCCGAGCCGAGGCCCACTACCATCCCATCCTTTACATCGGCGGCAGCGGCGTCTCCCGCGGCACGCTTGAGCGCGTCGAAATCGTTTTCCAGTTTGATTGATCCTCCTGCTATGATCGCTTCATGCCAAGCATAACCCGGCGAGCGTTCGTCGCCGCTCTCCCTCTGGCGGGCGAGCTTGCGTGCGCAAGGCGGCGCGCCGGGGATAACCGACTCGCGGCCCGTCCGGGCCCCGGTCCGGCAGCGGCGACAACGGGCGAGCGCGCGCTGAAACTTCGGCAGAAGCGCGACGGCCTTCTGTACGTGCCGGCTTCGTCGTCGAAATATGAGAAGGCGCCTCTGGTCGTCATTCTGCATGGCGCGTCACAGAACGCCGATCGCGGCTTCACCCTGTTGCGCTCGCTCGCCAACGAGCATGGTTTTCTGGTGCTGGCTCCGGCTTCCAAGGGTGGCACATGGGACGCGATCGATGGTTCCTACGGGCCGGATATCGACTTCATCGATCGGGCTCTGCAGAAAACTTTCCTCTGGCGCGCGATCGACACGGAACGCATCGCGGTGGCGGGCTTTTCCGATGGAGCTTCCTATGCGCTGTCGATTGGCTTGGCCAATGGCGATTTGTTTACGTCTGTGCTTGGGTTTTCGCCGGGCATCGTCGTACCGGGGCAACGGGCAGGCAAACCGCCTATCTTCATTTCGCACGGGAGACAGGATCAGATCCTGCCCATCGATGAATGCAGCCGCCGCATTGTGCTGGAGCTGCAGGGCGAAGGCTACCAGGTGACCTACCGGGAGTTCGATGGGCCGCACATGGTCCCGCCCGAGGTCGCCTCGGAAGCGATGCGATGGTTCGTGAAGCCGGTATGAGAAGAATCTGGCCGTTCCTCTTTCTTGCTTTCGGCTTTCTCCTTTCGATCTCGGCTCAGCAGGTGCCGAAGATGGTCGGCGGCCCCTATGTCGTGAATGCCGGGCCGCGCGCGGCGACGGTGATGTGGGTGGTGGAAACGGGCCAGGCCGCCGTGGGGTCGGCGACGGACAAGACTGAGAGAACCGTGCCGGTTCTGCGCGCGGACAAGGTCGTGTTTTCCGGGCTGCAGCCAGGCAAGACATACTATTACCAGGCTTTCCCAGGGCCGGGTGGAAAAGGCTCCTTCAAAACGCCGCCGGCGGGCGAGGCTCCGTTCGAGTTCGTCGTCTACGGCGACAATCGCACGCGCCATGACGTACACCGCCAGGTTGTCGGCGCCATTCTGAAATATTCCCATCCCGATTTTCTGGTGCACACCGGCGATCTGGTAGAGGATGGGTCGGATAGCTCGCTGTGGCCGATTTTCTTCGATATCGAGCGCGAATTATTGCGAAAAGCGCCGATTTTCCCCACGCCGGGAAATCACGAGCATAACTCCAGCGACTACTACGAGCTGATGAGCGCCAAGCCGTATTATTCGTTCGATTGGGGCAGAGCGCACTTCTCGATGATCGACAGCGACCTGGCCAACGCCGGCGCGACGGCCTGGGAGCGGGATTCCTTCTGGCGGGAACAAACCGCCTGGCTGGAAGACGACCTGAAGAATTCGCAAAACGCCGCCTTCCGATTCGTCGTCGCGCACCATGCGCCTATGACCGCGGTGAGGGCGCGCCAGGGAATGAACGCTCACATGGCCGCGCTCGAGCCGATGTTCGAGAAATACAAGCTCACGGCCGGCTTTTTCGGCCACGATCACAACTATCAACATTACCTGTTGCACGGCGTCCATTACTTCGTTAGCGGCGGTGGCGGCGCTCCGCTTTACGACGTGGATCTTCCGCCTTCGGGCATCACGCAAAAGGTGGAGACAACCGAAAATTTCCTGGTGGTTAAAGTGAGCGGCGGCAAGGCCACGGTGGATGCGATTAAGCCGAGTGGTGAAAAGATCGACTCGGCGGAGCTACGGTAAAATCTCGCGATGAAGCATTACCTGCTGTTCTACGAAGTGGTCGACGATTACGCCGCTCGGCGCGCGGCGTATCGCGAAGAGCATCTCAAGAATGCCTGGGCCGCCAGCGATCGCGGAGAGCTAGTTGTGGCCGGGGCGTTGGCGAACCCGGCGGATGGAGCCGTGCTGATGTTTCGCGGCGAGTCTCCTGAAGTTGCCGAGCGTTTCGCCAAATCGGATCCGTATGTCGCCGCCGGCCTGGTAAAACGTTGGTATGTCCGCGAATGGACCACGGTTGCAGGCGAAAACGCCGCCACGCCAGTGCAGCCAGCGCCGGTGAGCAGGGCGAAGCCGGGACTCCCGGATGCGTCGGAATACCCACCCTATGTGCAGCCGTATGTCGACCTGGTGGCCGGCGCCGACGTGCTTGATGCGCTTGCGATGCAACAAGACGACGCCGTCCGTTTGCTGGAGTCCATCGACGAAAGGCGCGCCGAGTTCGCCTATGCGTCGGGCAAGTGGACGGTGAAGCAGGTAGTGAACCACGTGATCGATGCCGAACGAGTCTTCGCTTACCGCGCTCTCTGCATCGCCCGCAACGATTTAAGGCCGCTACCCGGCTTTGACGAGAACGATTACGCTGGAAATGCTCCTGCGGCAACGCTGGCTCTGAGAGACCTTCGAAACGAATTCCAGGCCGTCCGCTCGGGGACCATCTGCCTGTTTCGAAACCTGCCCGCGGAAGCCTGGTTGCGCCGGGGAACGGCAAATCAATATGAGGTGACCGTCCGCGGCCTCGCCTTCCAGATCGCGGGCCATGAGCGCCATCACGTAAAGATTCTGCGCGAGCGGTACCTCGTTTAGAGACCGCTCCCTTTGGTCGCGGCTCAGAAGAGCCGTAATCCGTCGATAAGTTCGTGACACCCGACAAACCGCTCCCTCGCAGTCGCGGCTCGGTGTCGGCCGCCTGCGTTCGCGAGCCCATGCTGAGCCGCGATCGTGAGGGAGCGGTTTGCAGTGCGGATGGATTACGGCCAAGCCCCGAACCGACGACTGACAACTGACGGCTGACAATTGAAGTAAAATAGTCTCCGGTTTTCGCGCCGAAAGGGGGCTCACCAAATGTGCAGACCAAAAACTCCGATCGTTCTTTTTCTGTCCGTTTCCTTCCTCGCTGCGGGGCAGCAGGCCCGGCGGGTGGACGACACGGTTTTAAGAAACGCGGGGAAGAGCGGCGACGAATGGTTGACATACGGCGGCAACCCCGCCGAAACGCGGTACAGTCCGCTGAATTTGATCAACGCCTCCAACGTGAGCCGATTGGGGCTGGAATGGTCCTATGACCTGGGCAAGGGCGGCGGAAACCAGGAAGCCACACCGCTATTTTGGAACGGCACGATTTACGGCATCACTAATTGGAGCATCGTCTTCGCTCTGGACGCGCGCACGGGCAAGGAGCGCTGGCGCTGGGATCCCGAGGTAAATCAAGCCGCCGTGCGCTCGAAGATTTGCTGCGGCGTGGTGAACCGAGGCATTGCGATCTATCAAGGAAAGATCATCGCTCCCGTCATCGACGGACGGCTGATGGCCCTGGACGCAGAGACCGGAAAGCCTGTTTGGGAAGCGCGAGTCGGTTATCCGCAGGACTATTACACGATCACCATGGCGCCGCGCATCGCCAAGGGAAAGGTGATCATTGGGGTGAGCGGCTCTGAGTATCCAGTGCGCGGATTCTTTTCCGC
>DASQJB010000035.1:0-6624 GCA_035631295.1 Bryobacteraceae bacterium
CAGCGTTCTTTTCGCAGGACGCCGAAGCTCGTCCCCAGTCGATTCATGACGCGAGCGAACGAGGCAATAATCTCGCGCCCGCCCGGATCATAGGCGCCCATGCAGCCCAGCCAAAGGCAAAACTCCTGGCTCCCGTCGAAAATCGGGAATTGCTGCTTCTCGATGAATTTGTCGCGCTCGCTGGAGCTGAGTCCGAGCGCGTTGCCGTTGCGCTCCAGCGCCAGGAACAGCTTGGTCCCATAATCGTCCTCCCATTGACCCGTGTTGACGGCGCCGCGTCGCAACCCCACGATGATGGGCACATGCTCCACGCCTACGGGACATTGAAACTCGCAGGCGCCGCAGGTGGTGCATTGGAACGCGGCTTCTTGCGAGATATGAGTCTCGAGCAGCCTCGCTTCGCCGGCCGGGCCGAATTCGTTCAAATATCCGCGCACGCCCAGCGCGATTTTCTTGGGATCGAGAACTTTTCCGGTGTTGAACGCGGGGCAGTGTTCGGTGCAGCGGCCGCATTCGACGCACGAATAAGCTTGCAGCGCAACGATTCGCGTGACGTCCTTGCCCTTCTCGAGGCCGAAATCCTCGTCGCTTTGAAGCGGCGGAATATGGGCGAACTCACCACGGGAAAGAAAGACCGACGCAGGGCTTAGCACCAGATGCAGGTGCTTGGTCTGAGGGATCAGCGGAAGGAAAATCAGCAACGCGGCAGAATGCGCCCACCACAGCGGTTTGCTATCCGCCGCCCAGAATGTCCCCAAGTAGGTAATCATCAGCACGAAAATCAACAGTGCGATGACACCGGATTCGTAGGACAATGGCCCGAGCCAGCGGGGCCGGATGACGAAGCGCCGCACGAATAGTCCCGCGATCGAGACAGCGACCAGCACGGCAAATGCGCCCGCCAGCGCGAAATAGATTCGTCCGAAACCGCCATTGCGCGAGAGAAACCCGATGCCAAATCCGGCAGCGACATGATTGAGCGTCACTAACGCGAACACGCAGAATCCCCAAAACACGGACGCGTGGGCGAATCCGGGCAAAGGCCGCTCCCGGATCACTTTGCCCTGAAGCATCACCTCCCAAAGGAAATCGCGCGCGCGCTTCGCGATAGGGTGAAGCTTGAAATCCGCATCGGGCTTGGCCGCAAGAATCCGGCGGACTACACCCCCGAAGCGGCGCCAGAAGCCCCCAATGGACGCGGCGAGCAACAGCGCAAAAATCGACTGCTCGACCCAGGAGAAGCGCACACACGCACTGTAGCAGACAGACGTCCGTGGAGCGGGCTTTAGCCTGCAACCGAGGCTTTAGCCTCGGTCAGAAGGCGCGGACTCAAGTCCCCGTTGCAGGCGGAAGCCTGCTCCACGGTCGCGTCAATCCAGCGTGAAGTTGCGGCGATAGTCTTGCCTCAGTTGCTCGTTCTGATCTTCTTTTCGGAGGAAGCAATCGCCGACAACCAGCACTTCAATCTCTGTCCCCATGAAGCAGCGGAAGGCGTCTTCGGGCGTGCAAACGATCGGCTCTCCTCGGATGTTGAAGCTGGTGTTGACGATCACCGGGCAACCGGTTCGCTCCTTGAAAGCGGAAATCAACGCATGATACCGGGGATTGGTTTCCGCGTGCACGGTTTGTATGCGGGCGGAATAATCCACATGCGTGACCGCTGGAATCTCGCTGCGTGGAACGTTCAGTTTGTCGATTCCGAACAGTTTTTGCTGCTCAGCAGTCATCGCGATCCGAAGCCGGTCCTGGACGTCAGCCACCAGCAGCATGTAAGGACTGTCGGCGTCGATCTCGAACCAGTCCTGCACGTCTTCGCGGAGCACCGACGGCGCACAGGGCCGGAACGATTCGCGGTATTTCACCTTCAGATTGAGCAACGACTGCATGGCGGGCGAGCGTGCGTCTCCCAGAATCGACCGGTTGCCCAAGGCTCGTGGCCCAAATTCCATGCGGCCTTGGAACCAACCCACCGCCTTGCCGGCGATCAGAGCTTCCGCCGTGCGATCCAATAATTCGTCGTCGCAACAAGTGTCAAACTTCGCGCCGGCACTCCTAAGGCGGTTCTCCACATCGGATTGATCGAAGCACGGACCCAGATAGGCGCCTTTCATGCCGTCGATTGCGCCATTTAACTTTCGGGGTTGGTTCTTATGGATGTGATAAGCCGCGAGTGCCGCGCCGACCGCTCCTCCCGCGTCTCCGGCGGCCGGCTGAATCCAGAGATTCTTGAACCTTCCGGCGCGCAGCACCTTGCCGTTCGCCACGCAATTCAGCCCCACGCCGCCGGCGATGCAAAGGTTGCGAGCATTGGTCTGCTCCGCCAGCGAACAAGTCATGCGCAGCACCACGTGCTCGAGCACGGCCTGGACGGAGGCGGCCAAATCCATGTGACGCTGGGTGAGCAGCTCTTCGGGCTGGCGCGGAGGGCCGCCGAAAAGATCGTCGAACTTCCCGTTCGTCATCGTCAGCCCGGTGCAGTAATTGAAGTAATCGAGATTCAGGCGGAAGGAGCCATCGCCTTTGACGTCGATCAAATGGTCCAGGATGGTTTGGGCATAGCGCGGCTCGCCATACGGCGCGAGACCCATTACTTTGTACTCGCCCGAATTCACCTTGAATCCGGTGTAATAAGTGAACGCGGAATAAAGCAATCCGAGGGAGTGGGGATAGCGGATTTCGCGTATGATTTCCAGCTTGTTTCCACTGCCGAGGGCGGCCGATGTCGTGGTCCATTCACCGACGCCGTCCATGGTGAGCACGAGGGCTTCGTCAAAGGGGGAAGGAAAGAAGGCGCTGGCGGCGTGACTCTGATGGTGCTCGGCGAACAGTATTCGTCCGGCCCAGTCGAGATCGGGCGAGATGCGTTTGAATTCGCGGGTTAGAAGATCTTTTTGGAATAGCTTCTCACGAGTCCAGAGAGGCAACGCCATCTGGAAGGAACGCAGGCCCTTGGGCGCGAATGCAAGATAGCTTTCCAGCAGACGTTCGAACTTGAGGAACGGCTTTTCATAGAAGACCACGTGGTCAAGTTCGCCCGGCTTCAACCCGGCGAACTCCAGGCAGTAGCGAACGGCGTGCGAGGGGAATCGGGAATCGTGTTTGATCCGAGTGAATCGTTCTTCTTGGGCCGCGGCCATCACCTCGCCGTCGCGGATTAAGGCCGCGGCGCTATCGTGATAAAACGCCGATATGCCTAGTATCCACATCGAGAACGATCCGCATCTAGAAAAGCGTGTAGATGAATGGCGCGAGCGCCGTAGTCTCCGCCATGATCAGCATAGCGCCGAAAAGGACGACCACAATGAGCAGCGGCAGGAGCCAAAATTTCTTCCTGACTTTAAGGAATTTCCAAAAATCGCTGAGAAAGTTCATGAGGCGTCCTCAAAACTGATTGGCCATGCCGGAATCGCCGCCCGGGAGCGAGCCGGCGCGCGAATTCCAGTAGGATTGTGCTTCGCGATCCAAGGCTAGTTCGAGGGGGTCTTTCTTCGTAAGGCGGAGGATGAATCCCGCGGGCGTGAATACAAGATAAAACAACAATGCCGTGAGGATGGGGTTCATGACCTTGCCCAGCAGCCTTCCGCATGCGATCCAGAGCCGGTTAGGGTAGTGCAGCAGCCTCGGGCGAACCAGGGCGACCGCCAGGAATAGGGCGCTCCCCACGAGAAACCAGAAGCGGAGGGGCCTCCCATGCCGCATCGGCGCTAGCGCCGCGATCAGGCAGGCGCTCGAAAAAACGAACCCAAAACTCCGCTCCGAAGGGCCGGAGGCCTGGGTTTCGCGGGAAAAGTCCTCGTGGAAGGAAGCCATCCTGGATTCAGTGTCTTAGAGCAACCGGGGCGCCAATACGGCGCAATATCGCTAACTTTCAAGTTTCTGGGACGTTGACCCAACCGCGGGTCTCGTGACTCCGAAGCTCCGCTTCGAGGATACGAAGTTGACGCAGGCCATCCAAAAATTGTGGATATTCGGGCGCCGCCGCTGGGTTCTCGATCGATTCATAGAACCGGCGGAAAACCTGCTTGAAGGTATCATCGTAGCCCTCGCTGTGGCCGCCGGGGAGGTCGGCAAAGCCGCGCGCGCCCTCCTTCAACAAAGCAGGATCCTTCACAATCAACTGATTGGCCGTATTCCGATTGCCGATCCAGAGCTCGTCGGGCCGCTCCTGGTCCCACGCCACCGATTGGCGGGCGCCGTAAATCTCGATACTTAGCCGGTTTTTCCGGCCCGCCGACACTTGGCTTGCCGTGAAAGCGCCTCGCGCTCGCTCGCCCATGCGGAAGATGACACATCCGAAGTCTTCGGTGTCGATTTGCACGGCCTCGTAGTCCGCAGGCGCCAACGTTTTGCCGCCAAAAGTTTCGATTTCGGCCTTCGGATGCTTGCGGCTTTTATGAAAAGTTTGAAGATCGGCGCACAGCGAGGTGATCTTGAGTCCGGTGACATGCTCCGTCATATCGCACCAATGCGACCCGATGTCGGCCATCGCGCGCGAAGGGCCCGCTTGATTGGAATCCGCCCGCCAATTCCAGTCGGTGTCGTAAAGCAGCCAGTCCTGCGAATAGGTCCCCTGCACGACAAGAATCTCGCCCAACTCGCCCTCCTCGCGCATGCGGCGCATCTGTTGGACCATCGGATAGTAGCGAAGGTTGTGGCAGGTGCAATTTCGGAGATTCCGGGCGCGGGCAAGCGCCGCCAGGGCTTCGGCGTCTTTCGCCGAAGTCGTCAGCGGCTTCTCGCACAACACATGTTTGCCGGCTTCGAGCGCGGCTTTCGCCATGGCGTAGTGCTGCGCGTTGGGTGTGCAGATGTGAACGGCGCGGATGGCCGGATCGCTCAGCGCCTCGCGGAGCGCCGCCTCGTCCCTCCCACGGACTACATGCGTTTCGATGAGTCCCAACCGGCGCACGGCCTCTAAATGCACACGGCCCATGAAGCCGCTCCCGACAATCGCCGCCTTCATGTTCGCTATTTCACACCCACCACGCCGCGGCCGGCGGCTCCTTCATCACGATCTGATTCAGGAAAGCGGCGGCGCGGCTTAATCCCTCTTCCGGCGCAAGCAAGCTGTCTTCATGTTCGATCGACAGGACGTAATCGTAGCCGAACATGCGCAGCGTGGAGGCGAACTCGCGCCACCACTGCTCGCCATGCCCGTAGCCGCACGTGCGGAAAATCCAGGCGCGATTGCGTTCATCGGTGTAAGGCTTCGTGTCCAGAACGCCCGTCAGCGGCAGATTCCGCTCGTAAATCTGAGTGTCCTTCGCGTGAACATGAAAGATCGCGTCTCCCAAAACGCGTATCGCCGCGATAGGATCGATCCCCTGCCAGAACATGTGGCTGGGATCGTAGTTGCATCCCAAATTCGGCCCCGAGATCGCGCGCAACTTTAGCAGCGTTTCTGGGTTATAAACCACAAAACCAGGGTGCATTTCAATGGCGATCCTTACTCCATGGTCCGCGGCGAACTTTGCATGCTGCGTCCAGTAGGGCGCGACCACCTCGTCCCACTGCCACTTCAGAATGTCCAGATACTCGGGCGGCCATGGACAGGTGACCCAGTTGGGCCATTGGGCGTTTGGCGAATCGCCTGGGCAGCCCGAAAAATCCACCACCACGGGCACTCCTAGCCTTTCGGCCAGCAGGATGGTTTTGCAGCTCACTTCTTGACCGCGTCGCGCCCGCTCCGGATTTGGATGTAAAGCATTGCCGTGGCAGCTCAGCGCGCTAATGGTAAATCCATTGTCCGCGATAACTCCTTTGAACTCTGAAAGCGCGGAGGCATCGTCGAGCATGGATAATTTGCAGTGCGCATCGCCGGGATAGTTGCCGGTCCCAAGTTCGACGGTTTCAATATTGTGTTCATGCAGCTTTTTCAGGGCTTCGGGAAAGGTAAGCGGAGATAACAACGGGGTAAAAACGCCGACTCGCATGGGATTCGGGACAAGCCTATCACACAAAGCGCATCCTCTGCCGCGCCATACGTTTGCGGGCGCCCAGCGGATCGAATTGTGGGTGACCAGGTTGAGCTACCGCGGCCCATCCCATCACCCGCAAAGGGCCCGGACCGGGTCAACATAAATCCGGCTAATTAAAACCGCCCCGAAACTCGGAGTGTTTAGTACTGCTAGAATAATTCCGGTATTCCAAGACGCCCTATGCTGAGGAGCCAGTGCATCGCACGGCCAGACATTCGGCTGCGGCTCCGTGCGTGAAAATGGACCGAATTTTACTGAAATTTGACGGTTCCGTGCGGCTGTGTTGGAGCACAGTTAAACGACTATGAATCAGATCGTTACGCCGCAAGCTGCAAGTGACGCGATATTTTTGGTCTGAACTATTTTTTCTTATCGCCGCCGCCTTTTTTGTGATAAACTTCCTTTAACTGAAATTCAGTTGCCATCGTGGTTCTGGAAAGGCATTTTTTCACGGTCCGAGAGGGCGCGCTTCAGAGTCGGAGTTCACCCGTCGTGGGTGCTGCGCTGAAGTGAAGAGCGCCGTGAAGTGGTCAACCAAAGGGAGAAGCCATGCCACAGACTGTAATAGGACAGCGCGGGGCTGGCGGAATCGGGGGTCCGCCTTCAGGCCGTTTCGTATCAAACAGACGATGGCGATTGCAGAGCG
>DASQJB010000036.1:0-25956 GCA_035631295.1 Bryobacteraceae bacterium
CGGGAACAGTTTGTTCCAATTTCATTTAAAAGGAGTTGAATATGGCGAATTTTACCAGGAGATTCAAGGGAAAATCAAATCGTCGATCGTTCCTGAAGACTGGAACCTTCGGCGCCACGATCGGAGCCACGTTGTTTTCGGAACGCGCGGGGCTCGCAGCAGATCCAACTCCGCTCACCGGCGGGGATATCGCGATTTTGAGGTTTTTGAGCGCCTTGGAGCAGGTCGAGTCTGATCTGTGGATCCAGTACTCCGAGCTTGGCGGCGCCACCGATCAGGGGCTTTCGCCCATCGATTTGATGCTAAACGGAACGAAAATCCAGACCGGGCTCGCGCCCAACTATATACTGGCGCTTGAGCAATTAGATGGCGATATGCCGCAGTATATCGTCGATAATACCGATGATGAAATCACTCACCACACTTTTCTCAACAATTACTTGATATCGAAGGGCGCATCTCCTGTCGATTTGAGCAGTTTTGCCATTTTGCCTCCCAGCAAGGTGACGGGAGTTCCGCAAAACGGCCGGTTGACCAATCTCAAACAACTCACCGTTGACACAAGCTGGTGGACACGCTATCGCAGCTCGACGGCAAATCCCGACCTCGGGGGCGTCTTTGAAAATGCCGTTCCAGATCTGGCCAAGGGACAGCACCCGGCCATTCCCTTGACGGACGCTGACCTGGTGCTGAATCCGGATGGATCCGTTCCCGATCATCTTCAGGCGATCGCCAACACAGCTGGCTTCCACTTTGCGTTCATTGAGCAAGGAGGAACCAGCCTGTATCCCACGCTGGCGCAAAAGGTCAGGAACGTGGAGGTTCTGCGAGTGCTGCTGAGCATCGGCGGGACGGAAATTATGCACTTCCAGACATGGCAGGATAAAGCAGGCAATGCCCCGAACGTCACCGACGGCAGCTTGACGTTTCCGGACTTGAACGCAGGCGTAGATCCGAACACGGGCGCCACTGGCCCCGAAGTGGCCGATCTGTTCCAGACCAATCTCATCATGCCCGAGCCGACGGTCTTTCTCGACCCGAAGCTCGGTCCGGTCTCCATTATTCGGCCGACTACGACGGAACAGAACGGAGCCGTGGCGGCCGCGACCGCCTTTACGCAGGATGGACTTTTCATTAATCCCGAGAACGGCAAAAACACCGGCATCGTGGAGGTTCTCATGCAACTGGCGGCCGCGGCGGATGCCGCGACGCGCGGGTAGCGCGCTAACTTATCCGGCGCGAGCGCTCGCGCGTCACCTTAGCTTGTCCGCCAGTTTCGTGAGGGCCGAGTTGGCGCAAGCGGCGTCTTTGTCCCCGCCGGGAGCGCCGCTAACGGCCACCGCGCCAATGGTGGAGTCGCCGACTTTGATCGGCACTCCACCTTGCGCGTTGATGGTGCCGGGAATCGTCGCAGGCGGAGCGGCCGTGCCCGCAGGCAGGGGCTGCGCGGGGCCGGAAGGCCGGTTGTAGAGCATCGTGGCGGTGGCTTTCATCTTGGCCACTTCGGTGGTGGCCGCGGTGGCTCCGTCGTCGCGCAGCATCGCTTTCGGCGCGTTCTGCGAGTCAACCACCAGGACCGTAACTTTATAACCGTCGGCGCGGCACTTGGCCATCGCCTCCTGCGCGATGGCCTGCGCCACATCCATCGTGAGCACCCTGGTGGAGGGAAGCTGCGCCCACGCGGAGGTGGAAGCCCCGGCCGCGAGCGCGAAAACTGTGAAGGCTGTGAGTTTCATTTGGTGAATCCTCCCGGAGAGAGTCAACTGGGATTATAACGTCCGTAGGTCCCCCGACCCGCGCGGACCCCCCTTGGCTCCGATCCGCAAAACGAGGCGCTCTCTGGCGGTCGCCGCTCTGTTAGTTTAGTCTTGCAACATGCAGCCGAATCCTCCCGCGCGCAAGCGCTTCTACTCCGGTCTTTCGTTTCAAGTGCTGGTGGCCACCGCCCTGGCGATCGTCTTCGGCTATATGAGTCCGGCGAAAGCCGCCGCCATGAAGCCGCTGGGCGACGGTTTCATCCGTCTGATCACGATGATCATTACGCTGGTGATTTTCTGCACCGTGACATCGGGCATCGCGGGGATGCAGGACATGAAAAAAGTCGGGCGCGTGGCCGGCAAGGCGCTTCTTTACTTCGAAGCGGTTTCGACGCTGGCCTTGGCGATCGGCCTAATCATCGGAAATGTTGTGCAACCGGGCCGGGGCTTTAACATCAACCCGGCGACGCTCGACGCTAAGGCCGTGGCCGATTACGCAGGCCAAGCAAAGGCGCAGAGCGTGAGCGATTTCATCCTGCACATCATTCCGACGACGGTGGTGGACGCATTCGCCAAGGGCGACATCCTCCAGGTGCTGCTGGTCGCGATTTTGTTCGGCTTCGCCCTCTCGCTGGCGGGGCCGCGGTGCAAACCGGTGGTGGATTTATTCGGGGCGCTGACGCAGGCGGTGTTCGGGATCGTGAACATCGTGATGCGGTTGGCGCCGCTGGGGGCGTTCGGCGCAATGGCGTTTACGATCGGCCGATTTGGGATCGCCTCGTTGGGGCCGCTGGTGAAGCTGATCGCGACCTTTTATCTGACTGGCATCGTGTTCGTCGTAGTCGTCCTGGGCGGCATCGCGTGGGCCGCGGGGTTCAATATTTTCAGGTTCCTGCTGTACATCAAAGAAGAGATACTGCTCGTGATGACGGTGAGCTCGTCGGAGCCGGCGCTGCCCACGCTGATCGAAAAGATGGAGAAAGCGGGCTGCTCGAAGGCGCTGGTGGGGCTGGTCGCGCCCACCGGCTACACTTTCAACACCGACGGCACCAGCATCTACATGACGCTGGCCGCGCTCTTCGTGGCTCAGGCGACTAACACGCACCTGACCATTGCGCAACAGCTCACGATTCTCGGCGTGGCGGTGCTGACCTCAAAAGGCGCTAGCGGAGTGCAAGGCGCGGCGTTCATCGCGCTGGTCGGGACGATGATGGTGATTCCCACAATTCCCGTGGCGGGGATGGCGCTGATCTTAGGCATCGACCGGTTCATGAGCATGCTGCGCGCGACCATCAATATGCTGGGCAACGGCGTAGCGACGCTGGTGGTGGCGCGATGGGAGCGGGAGATCGACGGTCCCTCGCTACGGCGCGCTCTGTCGCGCTCTTTTGCAGAGGAAGTCGCGCCTCGGGCCGGTCTTGCGCAGCGGGCGTAGGGGGCGTCCTCCCCGATGTTGAGCCGACTCCCAGGAGTGGGATCGTAGCCCCGACCATCCTTGAATCCGGTCCCGCCTGCAGCGAATCCAAACGGAGGAATTGGAAAGTCGCATATGAACATCGCCATCGTCGGTTCGGGCAAGATTGGAGGGGTAGTTGGCAAGTTGTGGGCTCGGGCCGGCCATAAGGTCCGCTTCAGCTCGCGGCATCCGGAGACGCTTAAGCAACTGGTTGCCGATGCCGGTACTAACACTTCTCGCGGCACAATCGAAGACGCGCTCGATTTCGGCGAAACGATTCTAGTTTCCATCCCTTACGGTTCGCTGGAGGCTTTCGGCCGCGAGTACGGTGGAAAAATCGCAAGCAAGATCGTCATCGAAACAGGCAATCCTTATCCAGCGCGCGATGGTGCAGTGGCGGAACAAGTGCGCTCGTCCAAACTGGGCACGGGAGTATGGTCGGCGCGCTGGTTGCCAGGGGTTCGCTTGGTTCGCGGTTTCAATAGCGTTTGGGATCAGACGTTGGTGAAGGAAGCTCATCGCCCTGGGCCGCAAGTCGGCATCCCTTTAGCGAGTGATGACGCTGAAGCGCTCAAAGTGGCCGCAAGTCTCGTCCGCGTTGCCGGCTTCGATCCAGTTATTGCGGGGCCGCTCGCGCGCGGCTCGCGAGTTTGACGTCGGAACAACGGTCTACGACTCCAATATGTCCGGCCCGAAGGTGCGCGAAGCGCTTAAACTGGCATGACATACAGCGCAGTTCTGTTCGCGGCTGCGGTGGGCCCACCCAGGAGTTATGTACTATTGACCTCCTCGTCCAGCCCAGAACTCCTTCTACCATCAATGTTTGCCGGAAAAAGAGCGCACAAGCCCTGAAATCGTGCGCGAGAATAACCCATGTAGCGACGCGTCTTTCAGGTTTGCGTGTCACCAATCCGGCCCCTCTGTTAGGTTCGTTTTTCCGGCCTGTAACCCAATGCGACGTAAGCCAATCATCGAGTTGGCTTTGTTTTTTCGAGCCCCCGGAAGAGAGTGAAGAAGGCTCCATTAGCGGTAACGAATCCGGCGCCGGCAGCGCCATCCTGGAGACGGATCTCAACCAGCAGTGGCGATAAGGCGGCAGAATTGATATGATCGGCAAGTCGAACGGGGGTTTGGAGATTTGAAGGTCAGCACAGGAGGAGGCTGAGTGAGAACGATCCTGTTCGTAATCGCTTGTGGGGCCTTTGTCTCGGGCCAGTCCACTCAGAGCGCGGCAAAACCAGCGGCGCGAGCGGACACGCCCGACGTGAGTGCGCAACGCGCGCTCGTCGATGAATATTGCGTGGTTTGCCACAACAAAACCGCGAAGACGGCGAACCTGATGTTGGACCAGCTTGACCTGGCGCATCTGGGCGACCACGCGGACATCGGTGAAAAGGTAATCCGGAAACTTCGTGCCGGGATGATGCCGCCGACGGGCATGCCGCGGCCGGACGCAGCCGAACGTGAGGCGTTTATCGCCTGGATGGAGAAGGAACTGGACCGCGGCGCCGGCGTTTATCTCCCGGCTCCGGGAATCCACCGGTTGAACCGCACCGAATATACGAACGCGATTCGAGATGTGCTGGCGCTCCAAGTGGATGCAACCAAGTTCCTGCCTTCCGACGATTCGACGCGCGGATTCGACAACATCGCGGGCGCCCTGACGCTGTCACCCGCGTTGATGGAAGCGTATCTGTCCGCCGCGGGAAAGATCAGCCGTCTGGCGGTGGGCGACGTTTCGGCGCCGACGCAAGCGGTCTTCGAGGTTCCGGCCGACACAGCGCAGAACTATCACGTCGTCGGGCTCCCCTTCGGGACCCGCGGGGGCATCCTGATCAAATATCAGTTCCCAACGGACGGCGAATATTCCTTCAAGGTAAAAGGAGTCACGGGCTATTTTCAGGCTGTGCTGGGCGGAGTGAAAGGCGAACAGCTCGAAGTCCTGGTGGATGGTGAACGGGTGAAGTTGTTTGATTGGGATAAAGAAATCTCCACCACCACGGGCAACGGACGCTCCACGCCGCGGATTCCAATCAAGGCGGGCCTGCATACGGTGGGCGTGACGTTCCTCGCCACCAATGATGTGCCCGGAAGCGAGTTGAACCGGCCGTTTGTAAGAACCATGAACACGCCGGGATCCATCCCTGGATTTCAGTTTTATCCGCACGTTGGGCAGGTGTGGATAGAAGGTCCATACAATTCCGAGGGCGCAGGCGACACGGCCAGCCGCAAGAAGATTTTCGTCTGCCGCCCGGCCGCCGCGCGCGAGGAGGCAGCGTGCGCGCGCACGATCATTTCTACTCTGGTGAAGCACGCGTTCCGCCGGCCAGTCACGCCCGCGGACGTGACATCGCTGATGGAGTTTTATCAGGCGGGTCGGACCGACGGCGGAAAGTTCGACGACGGCATCGAAGCGGTGGTGCAGCGTGTGTTGGCAGATCCCGAATTTGTCTACCGTCTCGAGCCGGAGCCGCAAGGTTTGGCTTCCGGCAAGCCGTATCGCATTGGCGATCTGGCTTTGGCTTCGCGTCTGTCGTTTTTCCTGTGGTCCAGTGTGCCCGACGACGAGCTGATCGACCTCGCTGCGCAGGGCAAGCTGCACGAACCGGCGGTGCTTGAAAAACAAGTCGTGCGAATGCTCGCCGATCCTAAGAGCGACGCGCTGGTCGCGAATTTCACCGGCCAATGGCTCAACGTACGCGGGCTGGCGACCATCGATCCGGCTATCAATCTCTTTCCGGATTTCGACGATAATCTGCGATCGGCCTTCGCCGGCGAGATTGAGCTATTCTTCAGCAGCATCGTGCACGAGGACCGTAGCATTCTGGATCTTTTGACGGCCAACTATACCTTCGTCAACGAGCGGTTGGCGAAGCACTACGGAATCCCGAACATTTATGGTCCGCAATTTCGGCGCGTTGAACTAACGCCGGATCTCGATGTGCGCCGCGGCCTATTGGGCAAGGGCGGGCTCATGGCTGTGACGTCGAACGCGGCCGTGACATCGCCGGTACACAGAGGCAAGTGGTACCTGGAAACCTTCCTCGGCGTCAGCCCGCCGGATCCTCCACCCGGCGTGGATACGACGCTGAAGTCCAAGCCAGTGGCTGCGGGTGGCGTACCGGTCGATCCGCCCATGCGCGAACGCATGGAAATGCACCACACCAATCCGGTGTGCGCTTCCTGCCACGCCATTTTCGAGCCTATCGGACTGGCGCTTGAAAACTTCGATGTGGTGGGCGCGTGGCGCACACAAGACCAGGGGTTGCCCATTGATGCCACGGGCAATTTGGTGGACGGGACCAAGATCGACGGCGTGGCGGGCCTGCGCGATAACCTGGTGCGGCACTCCGATCAATTCGAGCGCGTCGTCACGGAGAAACTATTCATCTATGCGCTCGGCCGCGGCACGGAATATCGGGATATGCCGATGGTGCGCTCTATCGTGCGCGAGTCGGCCTCAACCAATTTCAAATTCTCTTCGCTCGTGCTGGGCGTCGTCAAAAGCCCACCATTTCAGACCAGTACGAAACCGCCGGACGCCAAGCAGCAGCGGGTGGCGCGTTGATGATCGCAACGGAGGCGCCGGAGGCTCTCATCTTGGATCTGCTCGAATGGATTGTCCGCCAGGATCGGTCCTATGAGGAAACCATGGAGGCCTGGCGTACATCCTGCCCGAGGCTTCCGGTTTGGGAAGACGCAAACGATCGCCAGTTGGTTTGTATCGAGAACCGGAATGGCCGGTCTACGGCTCGCATAACTGCCACTGGAAGGGAACTTCTCAAAAAATCCGGCCGCCGGATGGCCGTTGACACATGTGTGTTGGCGTGAAAGCATTAGAAAGATTAGGAGAAGACTGCAGCTCATGTTCCTGACGAAAAAGCACATCTCCCGAAGAACTCTTCTACGCGGGGCCGGCACTACACTGGCGCTTCCGCTTTTGGACGCGATGATCCCGGCGGGGACGGCGCTGGCGCAAACCGCGGCGAATCCGAAGCCTCGATTTGTCGGCTGCTTTGTGTGCCACGGTATGGCGCCTGGTTATTGGGTCCCGGATAAAGTGGGCGGCTTGGACGCTACGCTTCCTTTCAATTGGAAGCCGCTTGAACCTTTCGTAAAGCAAACCGTGATCATGAGCGGACTGCATTCGCGGTCGGCAGAGCCGCCTCCGGGCGCGACCGGCGCTGATCACTGGGTGGCGGCGGCATTCATGTGCGCGAAGAAGCCCAAAAAGACGGCGGGCGCGGACATCGAATGCGGGACCACGATCGACCAGCTCATCGCACAGAAAATTGGCCAGGAAAACCTGCTGCCGTCCATGCAGTTCGCCGTCGAGGATCCGGGATCCAGCTCCAGCAACTGCGGCGAGGGCTATAGCTGCGCGTATACCAACTCGATTTCGTGGTCGTCTCCGACGCAGCCGCTTCCGATGGAACTGAACCCGCAAGTAGTGTTCGAGCGGATGTTCGGAGACGGAAGCACGCCGGAGCAGCGCGCCGCCAGACGCAGGCGCGACGGCAGCATCCTGGATTCGCTAACAGGCAGCCTCTCGCGGCTGCGCAACGAGGCCGGCGCGGCGGATCGCGCGCGGCTGGACGATTACGGGGACAATGTCCGAGAGATCGAGCGGCGGCTGCAAATCGCGATGAAGGCTTCCACGGCGGCGCCAACTGATATGAGCGTCCCGGTGGGCGTGCCGCAGACGTTCGACGAGCACATCAAGTTGCAATTCGACCTGCTGGCTCTGGCGTTTCAGGCCGACATTTCCCGCGTGGGGACGCTGCTGTTTGCTCGCGACCTTACGGGCCGCACTTATCCGGAAAGCGAAGCGCCGACGGCAAGCTTCCACGGCACATCGCATCACGGCGAAGATCCCCGGCGTATCGCCGAGTTGTCAAAGATCAACCAATATCACGTGAAGATGCTGGCCCATCTGATCGACAAAATGGCGAAGACTCCGGACGGCGACGGAACGTTGCTCGATCACTCGCTGGTTCTCTATGGAAGCAACATGGGGAACTCCAATCAGCACCAGCATTACGACGTTCCGCACGTGCTGGTGGGCGGACTGAACGGAAAACTCAAGGGCGGACGGCATCTGGCGTATCCGACCAAAACCGTGCCGACCGGCAATTTGCTGTTGAGCCTGCTGGATATGTACGACATTCACCAGGACAGCATCGGCGACAGCACGGGCCGGTTGGAGAACCTATAAGGAGCGCATGATGAAACGCATCGCGTGTGGTGTTGTGTTTCTGTTGGCTCCCTTGGCCGGTTATAGCGCGGGACGCTCGGACGTCGCAGACGCTGCGGCTCGCGGCGACGAGGCGGCTATTCAGAAGCTGGTGGAGCAGCATGCCGACGTAAATGCTCCTCAGGGTGATGGCGCGACGGCCCTGCATTGGGCTGTGTTTCATTCCAACAAGGAGATGGTTGATCTGCTGCTGCACGCCGGGGCAAACCCCAAAGCCGCGAACCGGGAAGGCGCTACGCCATTATGGCTGGCGAGCATCAACGGAGACGCGGCCACGATCGCGGCCCTCATCAAGGCCGGCGCCGATCCCAACGAGGCTCTGCCCTTGGGGCGCACCCCGCTCATGGCGGCGGCACGGACCGGTAACGTCGACGCCATCAAGGCTTTGCTCGAGCATGGCGCGCAGGTGAACGTGAAAGAAACACTGCGCGGAACCACTCCTCTGATGTGGGCAGCGGACGAGGGGCATGCGGACGCAATCAAAGTTTTGATCGAGCACGGCGCCGATATTGCGGCTAAGTCCGATCCGGCGGAGCGGGGCCGAGGGCCGGCGCTCGGCAAAGCGAACGATCCTCGGAAGCAGGTTGCGGCGCAGGGAGCCGCTTTAGCGGCGGGAAACGCGCTCGACCTGTCGCAGCTCAGCGGGCTTCGCGGAGACAATAACGGCATCGGCGGCGGCCGCGCCGGCGGCGGCCAAGGGGCCGCCGGGGCAACGGGACGTGGCGGCCGCGGCGGCGCGCGAGGCGGACAAGCAGCCGGCGGAGCAGCCGTGGATCAGGACGACGCTTTCGTGGCCGCCTTTGGCGCACGAGGCCGTCCGGCCGTGAAAGACGGCGGCGGGCTGACTCCGCTGGTCTACGCCGCCCTATCGAACGATCAGGATTCCGTCAAAGCCCTGTTGGCGGCGGGAGCCGACATCAACCAGACCACGCTTTATGGCTGGAGCCCCCTGCTGGTGGCAACCCAAAATCGGTATTACAAGCTCGGAGCATACTTGCTGGAACATGGCGCCAACGTGAATCTCGCCAATAAAGGCGGATGGACGCCGCTATACCTTGCCACCGACAACCGCAATATCGAGAGTGGGGATTATCCGGTCCGCAAGCCGGATATGGATCATCTGGACTACATCAAACTCCTGCTGGACCGCGGCGCCGACGTGAACGCGCGAATGAAAGACAGCACGGAGACCCGCACGGTTTTCACCAACCAGTGGCTGGATGAGAACGGCGCGACGGCTTTCCTGCGCGCCTCGCAATCGGGCGATCTGGAGTTGATGAAGCTTTTCCTCGCGCATGGCGCCGATCCTAAGATCGACACCGTGTTGCATGTGACCGCGCTGCAGGTGGCGGCGGGAATCGGTTGGGTGGAAGGGATCACTTACGAGTGGTCTCCGCAAGCGACTTTTGAAGCCTGCAAGATGCTGGTCGATCTTGGTCTCGATGTGAACGCCCAGGCCGACACGGGCCGCACGGCTCTGCACGGCGCCGGTCACAAGGGACGCACCGACGTGATTCAGCTTCTGGTGGACCACGGCGCGAAACTGGACGTGCGCGATTACGGCAACACCGATAACCGCGGCGGCAAGCTCGCCATCCACACTTGGCAGCCAGTGGATTATGCGGACGGATTGGTTCGCGTGGGAGTGCAATCGGCGATCGCGCATCCCGAGGCCGGCCTGCTGTTGCGGAAATTGATGACCGAGCGCGGCCTCCCGGCGCCGCCCGTGGGCCGCACGCTGGAATCGATCTGCATCACCGACGCCTGCGGCGATTGATCGCGCCGTTTAGGCCGCCACTAGCGCATCTCCAACGCGACCGGATTTGGTATTGCTCGCAAAGCTCGAAGAAGTAAGCTAGTTCGAGTTAAAATCAAAAGGTCATGTCAACCGCTACCTTAAGTTTTGCCCGCGACGTCACCAAGCCGCTCAGCGCGAACAAGCATCTTCTCCGGTGGGTCGAGAAGATGGCCGAGCTGACCAAGCCGGAATCGATTCACTGGGTGGATGGGTCGCAGGAGGAAAACGACGCGTTGTGCGCTCAGATGGTGGAGAGCGGCACACTCATCCAATTGAATCAGGACCTTTGGCCGGGATGCTACTACGCGCGCTCCGACGCCGGCGACGTCGCGCGCGTCGAAGATCGCACTTTTATCTGCTCTCTCTCTAAAGATAACGCCGGGCCGACCAACAACTGGGTCAACCCCTTCGAAATGCGCAAAAAGCTGAAGGAGCTTTTCAACGGCTCGATGCGCGGGCGGACCATGTACGTGTTGCCATACAGCATGGGCCCGATCGGCTCGCCGATGTCGCAAATCGGCGTTCAGCTTACCGATTCGCCGTACGTGGTGGTGAACATGCGGATCATGGCGCGCATTGGCAAGCGTGTCTTCGAGGAGATCGACAAAGATAGCGACACCAAGCGCGTCGTGCCGTGCATGCACAGCGTGGGCAAGCCCCTCAAGCCGGGGCAAAACGACGTTCCTTGGCCCTGCAACGAAGAAAAATACATCGTCCATTTTCCTGAGACGCGCGAGATCTGGTCTTACGGCTCGGGCTATGGAGGCAACGCGCTCCTCGGCAAGAAGTGCTTCGCGCTGCGCATCGCCTCCAACATCGCCCGCGACGAAGGCTGGATGGCGGAACACATGCTGATTGTCGGAGTGGAGGATCCCAAGGGCGAAAAAACCTACGTGGCTGCCGCGTTCCCGAGCGCTTGCGGCAAGACGAATTTCGCCATGCTGATTCCGCCCAAGGGCTTTGACGGGTGGAAGGTGTGGACGGTAGGCGACGACATCGCCTGGATCAAGCCGGATGCGAACGGGCGTCTGCGGGCGATCAATCCGGAGGCCGGATTCTTCGGCGTCGCGCCCGGCACATCGGCCAAAACCAATCCCAACGCCATGGCTACGCTGGCCCGGAATACGATCTTCACCAATACCGCACTGACGCCCGAAGGCGGCGTGTGGTGGGAGGGGATGACTGACGAGCCGCCGGCGGAGTGCCTGGACTGGCGCGGAAACCGCTGGACGCCAGAGATCGCCAAGCAGACCGGCGCCAAGGCCGCCCATCCCAACTCACGCTTCACCGCGCCCGCTTCGCAATGCCCGACCATCGACCCGGCGTGGGAAGATCCGGAAGGCGTCCCGATCAGCGCTTTCATTTTCGGCGGCCGGCGCGCCACCACCATGCCTCTGGTTTACCAGGCGTTCAATTGGAGCGCGGGGGTTTATATCGGCGCGACCATGGGTTCGGAGACCACCGCGGCAGCGGCGGGCGCCACCGGCGCCGTGCGGCGCGATCCTATGGCCATGCTGCCGTTTTGCGGCTATCACATGGGCGATTATTTCCGTCATTGGATTAAGATGCAGCGGAATTTGAGCGAAACTCCGCGCATTTTTCACGTAAATTGGTTTCGAAAGGACGCCGACGGGAAGTTCATGTGGCCCGGCTTCAGCGAAAATATGCGCGTGTTGAAGTGGATCGTCGATCGCGCGCGCGGGCGGGCGCTGGGCAGAGAAACCCCCATCGGCTGGATGCCGCGCTACGAGGACCTGGAGTGGAAAGGCCTGGAATCCTTCCCCAAGGAGAAGTTCGATCAACTCCAGGCGTTCGACCGGGAGACGTGGCGGAAAGAGGTCATCGCCCACGAAGAGCTGTTCCTTACGCTCCACGATCATTTGCCTCCGGAGATGATCTACGAACGCGAGTTGTTGATCTGCCGGTTGTAACCTGGGTGCCGGATTTACCGCCGACTCCACGCAAGGAGATCGAATCATGAACCGCACGTCCGGACTATGGCTGTCCGTAGTTGCGGTGAGCGTCGGCGCCTTGGTTGCGCCGGCTCACGCGCAGGATAGCCCGATCAGCACCAACATGAAGGGGTCCTGGAACAACGTGAAACGGCTGCTGGAACGAATGGCCGAGAAGATGCCGGAAGAGAACTATTCGTTCAAGCCCTCGCCGGAGATGCAGTCGTTCGGGCAGCGGCTGGGGCACGTGATTTCGTTCAATATGCGCGGCTGCGCACAAGTAAAGGGCGAGCAGAAAGCCGTAACCCTCTCGCCCACTTCTTCCAAAGCGGATCTCTTGGCCGCCATGAAGGTGGCAAACCAAGAGTGCGACTCAGTTTTCGGTTCTCTGACGGACGCTGAGGGCGTGAAGATGGTCGCCGGCGGGCGCGGCGGCCCGCGCACTAAGATTGCGGTGCTAGAGGGAACAGTGCTGGAACATTCGCAAGAGATGTACGGCTACCTTGCGGTTTACTTGCGTTTGAAGGGCATCGTGCCGCCATCGAGCGACCGCAACGAGCAGTAACCTCGGCGGCCGCCCTTCTCACTTGTAATTCACGATCGAAGCGAAGGACACAGGGTCGAGGCTTGCGCCGCCCACCAACGCTCCGTCCAAGTCTGGCTGGGCCATCAGGGCTTGGATGTTGTCGGGCTTGACGCTGCCGCCGTAGAGGATGCGGCAGGCATCCGCGGCGTCAACTCCGAATTTGTCTCGAATCCGGCCACGCAGGAAAGCGTGGGCCTCGCCCGCGATCTCCGGAGTCGCCGTTTTGCCGGTTCCAATGGCCCAGCAGGGTTCGTAGGCGATGGTCACGCGGGCGAATTGCTCCGGAGTTAAAGGGGCGAGACCGCCTGCGAACTGCTGGACCAGTATAGCCTCGGCGTCTCCGGCCTCGCGCTGCTCCAGTCTCTCGCCCACGCAAACGATGGGCTTCAATTCAGCATCCAGCGCCGCGACGGTCTTCTTGAAGACAGTTTCGTCAGTCTCGCCGAAGTATTGCCGGCGCTCGCTGTGCCCAACAATCACCCACTGGCAGCCTGCGGCGGCGAGCATCGGCCCGGAAACCTCGCCCGTATAAGCGCCTTCCTTCAGCCAGAACACGTCTTGCGCCCCAATTTGGATGTTCGTGCCTTTCGCTGCCTCCACCGCGACTGGCAAGTTGACGAATGGCGGGCAAATCACTACTTCGGCGTGCGCAGCGCGAGCGGTCAACGGGGCGAATTGCTCGAAAAACGCTAACGTTTCTCGCCCTGTTTTGTACATCTTCCAGTTGCCGGCGATGACGGGCTTCCGCATGGATGGGTTAAAAGATGTTGTAACTCATCATCACATATGGATAGGTGTAGGCGGTCGGATGATTCGTGTGCAGAAGAAATTCTCCGGGAAGAATGCGGCCAACGCCGACGCCAAACTCCAGATCGCGGCTCCAGCGATAGGAGGTTTGCGCGTCATATTCTTCGCCGATGTGCGTGCCGGAGCGGGCCGTGGGATCGCGGGCGATCACCGGCCCCAGAGGACTATAAAATCCGTCATGCGCGTCGGCGAGCCAATAGTCGCCCCACGCGCCCGCGACGATCCAATTCCGCCGGAGCCAAACCCGCACTCCGGTGTGGACGGCCTTCAGATTTTCCCAGGCAAACTGATCGGCCAAGCCAAGATGATCGTGGACATTGGGATAGAGCGGATCGAAGGTGTTTCGCACCCCGTCGTGAGGGTTGCGGTCACCGGAGGCGTAATCGTATTCGGCGAAAAGACGCGTCCGGTAGCGGAGCTTATCGAATGTGTAGCCCGCTATGCCAAGCCAGCCGCCCGCACGAACGTTATCGGCGCCCAAATGACCTGTCTCTACGGCGCCTTCCGTGTCGTAGTCCCAGGATTTGTGAACTGTACCCGCCAGGCGCAGGCCCACGATTTTCTCATCGAGATTGCCGGCGACGCCCTCTTCGTTCTTTTGATTCGGCGTGAGCCGCCAGAACAGGAAGGGCTCGACCAGACCGCTTGGCAAGACGGTCTTCAGTTTGCCGTCGAGTCCATAGAGGTTGTTTCCGGCTTGATGATGCGTAAGGCCATTGTCGGCAGCGAGAACAGGAGACGCCGCGAACGCGGTTGCCGTCACCGCGCTCCAGTTGGTCACGGCCTCGACGGCGTCGTAGCCTTTCGACGCGTTCCTCCAATAAGACGTTCCGAGCAGCCGGCCATCTTCGAAGTTCAGATCCTGGCGTCCGGCGCGCAAGGCGAAATGGCCCTCGGCCATGTTGCCGAAATCTACATAGCCGCGGCGGAGGTCCCAGGTTTCCTGATACGGCGGCGCGAGCGGCTGAGTTTTTCCGAAGGCGTCAGCGTCTTGAAGCTCAGTGTAAACCTTAAACCACGAAGTGGGCGAGACCAGCATTCCGAGACGGAAACGCGTGAGGAGATAAGAATCAGAGGAATGCGGCTCGAAATTGGCGCCGCTGTAGCCCTCATAGCGAGTGCGATAGCCGAGCGTCAAACAAAGCCAACCAGGGAGATTCCGATTCACTTCCGACATCGCGGAGAACGTAGCCTCGGGCGTATCGGCGTCCGGCGGGCGGTTGGGGTTGATCTTGCTGCCGCCCGGATTATTCACAATGCACTGGGCCACTACGGGGCCGGCAAGCGCCAGAAAAACGAAAAGGAATTTCTGCAATCACTCACGAGGATAACGTGGGGCTTGACATGTCCGCGCAATGCATGCTACTTTTGCAGCATGTGCTGGTTTTGCAGCAGGCGCTTAAGAATCGCGCTTGGCCTCGCGGCGTGCGGCCCCGCCTTCGGCCAAAACGCGGCAAGCAAGCTCGAATTCGAGGCGGCGTCGGTGAAGCGCTCTCAGCTTCCGGCGAACGGCAGAGTCTTGGTCGGCGGCTGCGGCGGGCCAGGCTCCGCCGATCCTGGGGGAGTCGCCTACAGCTTCATGCCGCTCAAATGGCTGCTCGCCATAGCCTATAAAGTGAAGCAGCACCAGATCTCGGGACCCGGGTGGCTCGAGACAGAGCGCTACGACATCGTCGCCACCATTCCCGGCGGCACAAGCAAGGCACAATTCCCGATCATGCTCCAGACTCTTCTGACGGCCCGGTTCGGAATCGAGCTGCATCACGAAACAAGGGAATTGCCCCTATACGAGCTTTCTGTTGCGAAGAACGGACCGAAGCTCAAGCCGCCGGCGGCGGATCCAAATGCGCGCGGCGCGTCGAGAATGTCGCTCACCCCTGGCGGCTTCCACCTCGAGGGGCACACGGAACCAGCGTCGCATTTGGCCGTTATCTTAGAGGACCAGCTTGCCAGTCCCGTCATGGACAAGACTGGCGGGACCTTCGACTTCACCCTCGATTTCTCGCGAGAGTCGGTACAGAATTCAGCTCTAGCAGGGCCGCCGCCTCCTCCGCCCGCGAATCCCCTGGGCCCGGTTGCCGCGCCGGCTGGCGACCCCACCGAGGCTCCAAGCCTTTTCACCGCCGTCCAGGAGCAGCTTGGATTGAAGTTGGATAAGAAGCGAGGTCCGCTCGATGTAATCGTCCTCGATCGCGCGGAGAAGGTTCCCAAGGAGGATTAGGTCTTGCCGATGAAACGCGATGCCGCGCAGGACGCGCAAGAAAAGCTGAGCCGCCGGGAGCGGCAGATCATGGACATCCTGTTCGAGCGCGGCAGCTCTCCCGCTTCGGAGATCCGGTCGCGCATGGCGGACCCGCCCAGTTATTCGGCCGTGCGCGCGGCGCTGTGCGTGCTGGAGCGCAAAGGCCACATTCGCCATGAATTGCAAGGGCTGCGTTACGTTTGGACGCCCCGAGTGGCGCGCGACCGCGCGCGCCGGTCCGCCTTGCGACATCTGGTGCGGACTTTTTTTGATAGCAGCGTAGAGCAAACCGTCGCCGCGTTGTTGAACCAGGGCGATTTGAAGCTGGACGATGATGGTCGCGCGCGGTTGAAGGCGATGATCGAGGCAGCAGGAGGGCGGAAGCAATGAATAGGGAGGAAGAAATGTCGGCGCACCGTAAGCATACATTTAGTGCACGCAGTGCCCGAGTGGCGCTGTCGGCTTTGTTACCGTTGGTGGGCGAGTTTTCGCTGGGCGCTCAGTTGCTCCAGCCGAGGGAGCCCATGCCTTCCTTCGAGGTAGCGACAATCAAACCGTGGAGACCAAGCGCCACCATCTCTCCTGAGGGTGCGGGTACTCCTCGGAAGGTCGTGAAGGAGGTTCCGGTAGGCCGGGCAGTTCCGGTTGCTGAGCGCGTTCATTTTATAGGGCAGCTTGAGTTGCTTATTGAGGCGGCATATCGCCTTCCGTTCTCCTCAGACGACAGGGTTTTGGGCGGACCGGATTGGATTCGGAATGAATCTGATCGCTATGAACTGACAGGCAAGATAGATGATGCGCATTATGCCGTGATCGAGAAGATGAGTCCGGCACAGCAGCAGGAACAGGTCTCATTGATGGAACAATCCCTTCTTGCTGATCGCTTTAAATTCAGAGCGCATATCGAGACCAGGGAAATGCAAAGGTGCGCTTTGGTAGTGGCGAAGGGTGGAAGCAAATTGCAGCGGGCTCAAGGCGACGCCGAGAGCCGATTGTCGCTCGTTCGAAATGGACAAGAAAATGAATTAAGAGCGGCTGCGGTGTCCATTGAGGAGCTGGCTCGATCTCCGTTTTTGCGGATCGACAAACGTCAGATCGTGGATACGACCGGTCTTCAAGGAAAATTCAACTTTACGCTGAAGTTCAGGGCCAGGGGGAACGCCGATTTTGGAGGAACTCAGGACGATGGCGACGCACCCGAGTTGCCTACCGCTCTACAGGAGCAACTCGGCCTCAAGCTCGTTCCGGAGAGTGGAGCCGTAGAAGTCATCGTGATCGATCACATCGAGCGACCTTCTGAAAATTGATTTACTAAGGGCGCATGGGATTGATCGCAATTGATCGTCAACACTAAGGAATTAAGGGATGAGCTTCCTTATCGAATGCATCCTGCGCGTGAGCGCAATTCTCGTCGCGGCGTTTTTGGCAACCGCCGCGCTGCGCCGGCAGTCCGCGGCGCTGCGACACTTGGTCTGGACTGTCGCGTTCGCCCTGTCCGCGCTCACGCCGCTGGCCTTCTCCTTGGGACCCAGAGTGCCCTGGGGACCTGGCGCGATTCTTCCCGTTACAACCGGCGGCGCCATTTCGCCGTTCGCCGGCGATGGGCAGCCGGCAAACACAGATCGGATGCCCCGCTCCCCTGCCCCGGCAGCATTCCCATACGGCATCGTGGCGCTAGCGATATGGGCCGGCGGCGTTTTGGCGCTGTTGGTTCGGACAGCGCGGGGATCGCTTTTAGCTGGCCAACTGCGACGGACAGGCATGCCGCTCGATCCCGCGGCCGTGGCTGCCTTCGCCCAATTGCCAGAGGAGCTGTTCAAGGACCTCCAGATTGTCCAAAGCGAAGCCGCAGCAGTTGCAATGACCATGGGCATCCGCATGCCGATGATCCTTCTTCCCAGGCAGCACGCCGCATGGAGCCGTTCGCGCCTCCAATCGGTGTTGCTGCACGAGCTCGCTCATGTTCGCCGCCGCGACTGCCTGACGCAATGGCTTCCACAAGTCATCTGCGCGCTCCATTGGTTTAACCCGTTAGCGTGGCTTGCCCGCTCTCAGATGCTTTCCGAGAGCGAGCGCGCCTGCGACGACGCTGTTTTGCGGGCAGGCGCAAGCGGTCCAGACTTCGCTCGGGATCTGTTCGAAATTGCTCAACTCGCCGGCTTGAAAGGAGCCGAATTCATGCCTACTATCGTCACCAAACTTGAACGCCGAATCGCCCGGCTCCTCGATCCTTCCATTCGCCGCACGCCTTTGAGCCCCGCTAAAGGGATCGTGGCCGCGGCGGCAGCCTTTGCCCTGCTCCTGCCCATCGCGGCCATCCGCGCTCAAAACGCAAACGGGACGGCGACGCTTTCCGGCCTGGTCTCCGATCCCACCGGCGCGGTGATCGCAAATGCGGTGATCCACATCTCGGGTCCGTCCGGAAAATTCGCTATCGCCTCAAATCCGGCGGGCGTGTGGACCGCGGGCGGTCTTCTCACGGGATCTTACCAAGTTGAAGTCAGCGTTCCCGGTTTTGACACGTACCGGCAGACGAACGTCGAGCTAGCGCCCGGCGCCTCCGTTCAGTTAAAGCAACGGTTGACGGTTGGCCAAATGGCCGAAAGCCTCACGGTGACCGCGCAATCGCCGGCTCCTTCCGCGCCCGCGCCGGCAGCGGTTCGTCGGCTGATTCGTGTTGGTGGAATGGTGCAGGCGGCGAAGTTGATCAACAGAACGCCTCCCGTCTATCCCGATTCCCTGCGTCAGCAAGGCGTCGAAGGGACCGTCCTGGTTCAGGCCATCATCGGAAAATCAGGCAGTGTTTTGGACGCTCACGCGGTAGGCAGTCAAGCGCCCGCGGAGCTCGCAGATGCCGCCTTGGCGGCCGTTCGCACTTGGCAGTTCGAGCCGACTCTCTTGAACGGCGAGCCCGTAGAAGTCATCACCACAATCACGGTCAACTTCCAGTTGCGGTGACCCTGATTTCCTCCGAGCGGAGCCATGCTATTCTTTGGCCTTGAATCTGGTCCAGGTCAAAGAAGCGGACAAGCCGGGCGCCCTTGAAAGCGAACTTCGGGCGGCCGTGGAAGGCGAAGTCCGGTTTGACCTGGTTTCCCGCGCCCTCTATTCCACCGACGCCAGCGTCTACCAGATCCAGCCCGCGGGCGTCGTGATTCCCAAGACGCGGCAAGACATCGTGCGCACGCTCGACCTCTGCCGCAAGCATCGCCGCCCCATCACGATGCGCGGCGGAGGGACTTCGCAAGCAGGCCAAGCCATCGGCGAAGGCATCCAAGTCGATACCTCGAAATATTTCAACCGGCTGCTGGAGGTGAACGCCGAGGAGCGGTGGGCACGCGTGGAGCCGGGCATTGTGCTGGACGAGCTGAACGCGCAGCTCGCGTCGCTGAAGCTGCGCTTTGCTCCTGATATTTCCACCGCCAGCCGCGCCACCATCGGCGGGATGATCGCCAACAATTCCGCTGGCGCGCGCAGCGTGCTTTATGGCAAGACCATCGACCATGTGCTGGAACTGACGGTGCTGCTCGCGGACGGAGGCATCGCGCACTTTCGCGATATCGATCGCAACGAAGCGCCGAAAGGCGAAGGAATCGAAGCGGATTTGTACCGGACGGCGCTGCGCCTCGCCTCCGACCACGCGGACGAAATCGAGCGCCGCTATCCGAAGATTCTCCGCCGCGTAGGCGGCTACAACCTGGACGAATTCACGGATCCTTCTAAGCGGGTGAACCTGACGAAGATCATCGTTGGCTCCGAAGGCACGTTGGGCATCGTGCTGGAGGCCAAAGTGCGGCTCGTGCCGCTGCCGAAGGCCAAAGCGGTGATGGTGGTCGGATTCGCGGATCTGCTGGAATCGCTCGCCGCCGTGCCATCGATTTTGAGTCACCATCCCGCTGCCATCGAAGTGATGGACAAATCGATTCTGGATTACACGCGGCAGAACGAAGCGCTCCATCGGCTCCGTGGTGCGGTGATAGAGGGTGATCCAGCTTCCACGCTCTGCATCGAGTTTTACGGCGATCGCGCGGAAGACCTGCCGCCCCGCCTGCAGGCGCTCGAGCAAGACTTGCGCGCGCGCGGCTTTGGTTCTAGCTTCCGGAGCGAGACCGATCCGGCGGCGCAGCAGCGCGTCTGGAGCTTGCGCGAGGCGGCGCTGGGACTGTCGACGGCGATGAAGGGGGACGCCAAGTCGATCTCCTTCGTCGAAGATACTGCGGTGGCGCCGGAGCGGCTCAGCGAGTTCATTGGACGCTTTCTGGATCTACTGCGTGGCCACGGCACGACGGCCGGGATCTACGCTCACGCTTCCGTCGGTTGCCTGCACGTCCGGCCAGTGGTGAATCTGAAGACCGAGGAAGGCGTAGGAAAATTCGAGGCCATCGCGAATGACGTGGCCGATCTGGTCCTGGAATTCGGCGGCGCTCTTTCCGGCGAGCACGGCGATGGGCTGGTGCGCAGCCCCTTCATGCGCCGCATGTTCGGGGACACGTTGTACGAGGCGTTTCGCGAGCTGAAGCGCATGGCTGATCCGCTAAAGATTCTCAATCCGGGCAAGATTGTGGACGCCCCACCCATCTCGCAGAACCTCCGTTTCGGAGCGAACTACCGGACGCCGCGCCCCCCATCCTACTTCGACTACTCGGAGTACGGAGGGCTGGGCGGAGCCGTGGAGATGTGCAGCGGAGTGGGGGCGTGCCGCAAGAAGCTGGCTGGAACGATGTGTCCTTCTTATATGGCGACTCGGGACGAAGCGCACACCACGCGCGGCCGCGCCAACGTTCTGCGGCTGGCGATGAACGGGAAGCTCGGCGAGGCTGGGCTCGGGGACGAGGACGTCTATCAAGTGCTGGATCTGTGCCTGGAGTGCCGCGCCTGCAAATCGGAGTGTCCGGTGGGCGTAGATATGGCCGCGTTCAAAAGTGAGTTTCTGGCGGGCTATTGGGAGCGGCACGGTGTGCCGCTGCGCGCAAAGGCGCTGGGGCATATTCAGGATGCTTCCGTGTGGGGCAGCCGCTTCGCGCCGGTCTCGAACTGGATTGCAGGCGCTGCGCGGCCGGTAATGGGAGTGGATAAACGCAGGCGGCTTCCTGCATGGCAGCGCCAAACACTGGAGAAGCGCTTAGGAGGGCGGGCTTCTAGCCCGCGCGGCGCTTCAGCGCCGCCCGTCGCTTTGTTCAACGACACGTTTCTCAATCACTATCATCCGGAAATTGGCATCGCGGCAATCGAGACATTGGAGCGGGGAGGCTATGCGGTGAACGCCATCCACCCTGGCTGCTGCGGCCGTCCGCTGATTTCGCAAGGGCTGCTCGGAGAAGCTCAAGCGAATGCCGCTAAGCTGATCGAAGCGCTTGCGCCGATAGCGGAGCGCGGCGAAAAGATCGTGTTCTGCGAGCCGAGCTGTCTTTCGGCGATCAAAGAGGACGTGCCGGCGCTGTTGCGGGGAGAGCAGCAGCAACGAGCGCGAAGCGTCGCCAAAGCATGCGTCCTGTTCGACGAGTTCGCGGCGCAGCTCGATCTGCCTCTCCGGCCCGGCCCATCGCGGATTCTTTTGCACGGACACTGCCATCAAAAGTCGATGGGATTGCTGAGCGCAAGCGTCGCGCTGCTCTCTCGTATTCCCGGCGCGACCGTGGTCGATCTCGACGCAGGATGCTGCGGCATGGCCGGATCGTTCGGCTACGGCCATTACGACGTTTCCGTGGCCATCGCCAATCGCCGCTTGCTGCCCGCCGTAAAAGAGATGAAACAGGGCGACGTCCTCGCCGCGACGGGAACCTCGTGCCGCCAACAAGTGAAGGATCTGGCGGGCGCGACCGTCCTACATCCTGCAGTGCTGATCCGCGGCCTGCTTACCTGACTCCTCCTGGGATATACTTTCTTCCGCCGCGCTCCAACGGAGGCAACAAATATGTGTCGGAGGGGCGTTCTACCAGCCGTAACCGCTGTTCTGCTCGTCGCGCTCCCCTGCGCGGCGTTCCAGGCGGGAGGCGTCACCTTGCAGCATCGATGGCGCCCAGTCCCCTAGCCAGCTTGGGGCAGAAATAATCCGGGCTGAACTTGGGATTCCCGTTGGGACCACATCTAGCCCAGTGTTGTCCGCTCCCGGCGATTGGCTCCTCTGGGGTTCGGTTTTGGGCGCCCTACAAGGGCAGCCGTGTGGGGGCGTAAGTGGCGCTCTTCGCGCGCGGCTCACGGCGTCGGGCGCGAGTAGCACGCTCGGCTACGGCTCTCAACCGATAGCGGCCGCGTCGCTGGCTAACGGCGGGCTCATGGCGATCCGCACCGGGGGCGCCGGGGTGACCATTTCAATCCTGAGTCCGGGCGGGAGCGCCTTCCAAACCGGCGGACAGTACACCACGGGCCCCACCCCGGAACACGTCATCGCCGCCGACTTCAACGGCGACGGCAATGCCGACCTCGCCGTCAGCAACTTCGGCAGCCTGAGCACTAACAGTGGAGGAAACATTCAAATCTTCCCCGGCAAGGGCGATGGAACATTCAGCGCCGGCGCAACGCTAACTGCGGGCGCGACGCCCGTTGCGATGTACGCCGCCGATTTCAACGGCGACGGTAAACTGGATCTCGCGGTTGCGAACCCCACCGCGAACACCATTTCCGTGCTGCTGGGAAACGGCGACGGCACGTTTTAATCGGTTGTCGCATATCCAGCGGGCCAAGCGCCTCAGTCGCTCGTGGCGGCCGATTTCAACGGTGATGGCCGCATCGACCTCGCCGCCGTGAACAATTCCGGAACCGTATCGATCTTCCTTGGAAACGGCGATGGAACCTTCAAACCCGCCACCTCTTACTCAGGCGGCTCCGGCCGTACCACTTACCTCGCGTGGACGGACCTGAATGGAGATGGCAAGCTCGACCTGATTGTGGCCAACCCGGACGCCAACGGAGTTGCCTTTTTGTTCGGCAATGGCGACGGCAGCTTTCAGGCGCCGGTGGATTATGTGACAGGCGCGAGACCCGGATATTTCGCTCTCATCCCGCCCGCCAACGGCGCTCCGCTTCAGATCGCCTTCGTGGACGGGATTTCCGGCGATCTGATGCTTCTCCCCGTGACGCCTACTGGCGTTGCCGCCTCCCCGCAGCTCCACCTCTTGTCTCGTGCCGCGAACAGCGTCGCCGCGGCGGATCTCAATGGCGATGGTTTTCCGGACATGGCCGTTGCGGATGGAAGCATTTCGGTTCTGCTACGGCAGCCGGGCGCGGAATTCAGTGCTCCCGTAAATTACACGCTGCAATCCGGCTCCAACGCCACGGCTATTGCGCTGGGCGATCTGAATGGCGACGGCAAAAAGGACGTGGTGACCTCAGGACCGGGCGCCCAATCTACAGGGACAGTGGATGTCGTGCTGAACAACGGCAACGGAACGCTTGGCCAGCAGCGCAGCTATCCCATCGGCGGAAATCCTGGCGGATCTAGCAACACGCAAACCTCCAGCGGCCTGGTTACAAGCGATTTCAACGGGGACGGAAAACTGGATGTGGCGGCCGCATTTTCGCAGGCACTTCCCAGCGGCGCGACCGCGGGCGGGATTTCGGTGCTGCTTGGGAATGGCGACGGCACGCTGCGCTCCGCCGTCAATTACAGCCTGGGCAATTTTGGACCGCTATGTCTGGTCGCAGGGGATTTCAATGGCGACGGAAAGTTGGATCTCGCCGCGGGGGTGGGAACGAATTTTCTCTCCTCCCGGCCGGCTTGCGATCTTGTTCGGCAACGGCGATGGAACATTCCAGAGTCCAACCATGATTCAGGTTGGCTCGCCCGCCGGAACGCCTATTGCGTTGGCTTCCGGCGATCTCAACGGGATGGCAAGCTTGATCTGGTCGCTGCGGTTTGGGATACGAATCTGAACCCATCCATTGTCGTGCTGTTAGGAAACGGCGACGGTGCGTTTCGCCAGTTGGCTCCGATCACTGCTCCTGCATCCGGACTCGCGCTCGCCTTGGCCGATCTGAATGGCGATAAGATTCCGGATCTGGTGGTCGCCGATTGCTGCGGGCTTTCCGAATCGATCTATATGCTGGGCAACGGCGATGGAACGTTTCAATCGCCACACTATTTCAGCTCGGGCTCCTCTATAGAAAGCATCGCGGTTGCGGATTGGAACGGCGAAGGGACGGCGGGATTGGCCATAGCGCAAGCCGTTGGAACCGTAATGGCGATGACGAGCGGCGTCAGCTCCAAGGCTTCCAGCGGCGCGCCGCAGATCCGCTCGGTGGAGAACGCGGAAGGCGGCGCCCCCGCGATTGCTCCGAACACCTGGATCGAGATCGACGGCTCCGGCCTCGCCCCGGCGGGCGATACACGCACCTGGCAAGCTTCGGATTTTGTCAACAACCTCCTGCCCACCCAATTGGACGGCGTGAGCGTGACGGTGAACGGCAAACGGGCTTATGTGTATTTCATCAGCCCAACCCAGGTGAACGTCCTCACTCCGCCGGATGCATTGCCTTCCGGGCCAGCGCAGGTAGTCGTCACCAATAACGGAACTGCCAGTGGGCGTTTACCCCACAGGCGCAATCCATTTCGCCCTCCTTTTTTATTTACAGCGGAACGTCCTATGTGGCCGCTCGGCACGCCGATCAGAGCTTGATCGGGCCGGCCAGCCTGTACCCCGGCTCTTCGGCGCCCGCCAAGCCGGGCGAGACGGTGGAGCTTTACGCCAACGGTTTTGGTACAACGAATCAAGCCGTGGGGAGCGCATCGGTCTCCCAGGGAGGCATGCTCTCCCTACTGCCCGCCGTCAGCATCGGCGGCACTTCGGCAACTGTGACTTTCGCGGGATTGGTAGCGCCCGGACTATTCCAGATCAACGTGACCGTACCGGCTTCGCTCTCCGACGGCGATCAGCCGCTCAGCGCTACTTCTAACGGATCGAGCACGCAAAGCGGCGTGCTAATCACCGTGCGCCATTAGCGCCAGATAGCTCGGAATAATCCCTTTGGGCCGTTGCAAAGGCCGTCCCCGTCGCATAAGCTATATAGATCTAAGCGGGGAGGCGCGTACCTACGCGCATTGCGATTAGCGACTGAGGAGTCTTGACATGCGTTGGAGCAGAATTGCCGCCTTTGCCTGGATCGCGTGCGGCGCAACCGCGATGATCGCCGCCGAGCCGGACTACGGCGGCCTGGAGGTCGTGAAGGTTCGTCCGAACTTCTATATGATCGCGGGCGCCGGCGGAAATATCGGCGTTCAGATCGGCGTGGACGGAGTGGTACTGGTGGATTCGGGTGCGGCCGCCGCGTCGGATCGGGTCTTAGCCGCGATCAAAAAACTCACTGATTTGCCGGTCCGCTACATCATCAATACCGGCTCGGACGCCGATCACGTCGCGGGCAACGGCAATCTTGCCAAGGCGGGACTTACGATTTTCACAAACGCCATCGGCAATGCGGGATTGGCCGGCGCGATGACCAACAACGGCGCCGCTGCCATTCTGGCCCACGAAAGCATCCTGCGGAGAATGAGCGCGCCCACCGGCAAGCCGGCCCTCTTTCCCGCGGAGGCTTTGCCAACGGAAGCTTTCCAACGAAACCGCTGGTATATCCGCATGAATGACGAGCCGATCGAGGTTCTCGTTCAGCCCGCCGCACATAGCGATTCCGACAGCTTTGTGTTCTTCCGAAAGTCCGATGTGGTGGCGGCGGGCGACGTGCTCGACACCACCAAATTTCCTGTGATCGACGTCGCGCGCGGCGGCAGCGTTCAAGGAGAGATCGACGCGCTGAACAAGTTGATCGAATTGGCGATTCCCCCGGGTCCCTTCATTTATGAGGGGATCGGGACGTACGTGATGCCCGGGCATGGGAGGGTTTGCGAACAGTTGGATGTGGTGGATTACCGCGACATGGTGGTGATCGTCCGCGACGTGATTCAGGACATGATCCATCGCGGGATGACCCTCGACCAGATCAAAGAGGCCTCTCCCGCCAAGGCGTATGAGACCGAGTATGGGACTCAGCCGGGTTCCACCAATGCGTTTGTCGAGTCCATTTACAAGAGTCTGACCAGCAAGAAATAAGCGCGCGGGCCAAGCGAGAAAACATGAGACATGGAAATGCAAGCAGGTTAGCGCTAGCCGT
>DASQJB010000037.1:0-23685 GCA_035631295.1 Bryobacteraceae bacterium
AAGCTCTATCTCGAAGACGAAATCCGAACCGAGTTGAAGTTCGAAGAAATCGTCGGCGCAAGCGACGCTCTGCGCCAGGTGCTGGTCCAAGTGGAGACTGTCGCGCCCACCGACTCCACCGTCCTCATCTACGGCGAGACCGGCACGGGAAAAGAACTCATCGCCCGCGCCGTTCACAACCTGAGCTCTCGCAAATCGAATGCCTTCGTGAAACTCAACTGCGCCGCCATTCCCACTGGGTTGCTGGAGAGCGAACTCTTCGGCCATGAAAAGGGCGCATTCACCGGAGCGATTTCGCAACGCATCGGCAGGTTCGAGCTTGCCCATCGGGGCACCGTCTTTCTTGACGAGATCGGCGAAATACCGCTCGAACTGCAGCCGAAACTCCTCCGAGTCCTCCAAGAGCGCGAATTTGAGCGATTGGGCAGCGCGCGCACGTTGCATTCCGACGCCCGCTTGATCGCGGCGACGAACCGGGACCTCTCGGCCATGGTGGAAAACAGCGCCTTCCGCGCGGATCTCTACTACCGCCTGAACGTCTTTCCCATCCGCGTTCCTCCGCTGCGCGAGCGTCCGGAAGACATTCCCATGCTGGTTCGCCATTTCGTTCAGCAGTTCAGCCGGCGGACAAACAAGAACATCGAAACGATCCCCACGGAAACGATGAAGGCGCTGGTTCGCTATCGCTGGCCCGGCAATATTCGCGAGCTGCAAAACGTAATCGAGCGGGCCGTTATCGTGTCGCCCGGGCCTGCGCTCAAGGTGCCGCTGGCGGACCTGAAGAGCGCGGAATTGAGGAGCCAAGCCCCAGTTCCAAAACCCCCGGCGGCAAAAGCCTCGGCCGAGATTCCTTCGTCCGGAGAAGCCAAGGATATGCGCCGCATCCTCGAAGAGACCGAGCGAAAACAGATTCTCGCGGCTCTGGAACAGTCCGACTGGATTGTCGCGGGGCCAAAAGGCGCCGCGGCGCTGCTGGGCCTCAAGCGCTCCACGCTGCAATCGCGCATGCAGAAATTGGGCATTCGGATTTCCCGCAGCGGGACATAACCCGGAGCACCGCCAACTACAGGACAGCGCTTGCCCAAGTGAAAGTAAGCGCCGGATGGTCCGTCTTCGCCGAGCAGCGCCAGCTCTACGCCTGTCTGGCCGCCCTCCGGAATTTCCATTGGCGCGGTCTCCCGGTTGCCGCGCCATCTCCCCTTGTTCGCCCCAGTGATCAGCGCAACCTTTCTTGCATTTGCCGTACGCCCGTTTAGATCGCGGAGAAGGAGAAAGGCTTCAGCGATGCACTACGCATCACGTTGTTGGAGCAATGTGTCGATTTCGTCATAACCCGTAGGGAGCTTAATTCCGTCCTTAGATGCGCCGGCTTCGAGCAGCGCGCGGACCGAGTCGGGCGAGCGGAGCTCGGACCAGTAGGAATCGACACAAGCCTTGACGGCGAGTTGAAGCGCGGTGCGGCCTTCGCCGTCCCTGGCGTTGACAGGCGCGTCGCGGTTAATCAGTTCCTTGACCACGTCGGGCCGCGCGCGCCACGCAGCGACATGCAAAGCGGTGCTCTCTTTCGCAATGCCATAGTAGCCGTCCCCTTCGCGGTACCGCGCCGTCACACTCACGCCTAAGTCGAACAAGTTGCGGACGCCCGCAAGGTTCCCCACACCCGAGAACTCGGCGAGCAGCGTTCCGCCATGGTCGATCAATTCTGACTTCAGTTGAGGTTCGGCCGCGACGAGGGAGCGGATCGTTTCCTTACGATCGCGGGCGCAGGCGGCGATGAGCGCGTCGACGCCTGTAAGGTTAATCGGAGTTCCACGCTTCTCGAAAAGGTCCAGTGCGTCAGCGCGCCCGCGCCGAGCGGCAATCCAAATCGCGGACTTGCCTTCGCTGTTCGGTAGCGCGGGATCTGCACGGTAGTCGATCAGGATCTCGATCATCTGGATGCGGTTGTCCCGGCGCATCGCCTGGTGGAGCGCGGTCAGTCCCCACAGCGTCGTATAGTTGGGATGCGCGCCATATTCCAGCACGAGGCGGAGACCTTCGAGGTCGTGCCAATCGCACTTTCGTAGAAGTGCTGTCGCGAGACTCCGTTCGTTAAACCTGCCGCTTTCGAGCAGGATTTTCAGGACAGTGTTGTCGTAGGTTTCAATGACGTGGTATGCGGTCTCCTCATCGTTAGGATCAGCGCCGCGTTCAAGTAACAACCGCGTTAGTCCAGCGTGCTGCGCGATGGCGGCCGCGCCGTAGATCGCCGCTTCGAGAACCGGGCGCGGGTTCGGGTAGTCGATCATTTCGATCCACCCGGTGTTGGGGCTCGCCCCCGCGTCGAGGAGAGCGCGGGCCGTACTGACGAAGACGTCGGAACGCTTGCGGTCCAGCCTGAGGTATCGCGAGAAGCACAGGTGTGTGAGCGCGTCCCAACCCAGAGGTCCGCCCTTCGCGGTAGCGCTGGAACGGTCGCCAGAGAGAAAAGTGCGGACGGTAGCCTCGTCGGCGAGGATAGCGGCGGTGTAAATGCTGCTCGCCGCGACCTGCGGGTCGCGGGCGAGGATCATCTCCGCTTCCTCGAGCGTTCCCGACCTGTGCCCGTGCCGAGGCGAGCAGGCGGCTTCAATGAATGCCCAGGCGGGGTCGCCGAGCGAGGCGACTTCGCGGCTCAGGCGGAGCGTCTCGATGTGCTTGGCGAACTTCGGCCAGCTTTCGAAACCATGCTCACGAGCGATAACGAGCTGCGCATCGGCGAGCTGAATTCGCGCCACGCGGATGGCGTCCAACGGCTGGTTATGAAGCCGGGGATGATGCCGCGCGATGCGATCGAGCGCCGTGGGTTCAGCTTGGGCATGCGCGTGGAGAAGATCCTTGGCTTGCTTCTTCTGTTGTTCGAGGTTAGGTTGATCGGGTAAGAATTTATCGGGCACACGAAGCTCCTTTCACTGCTGGCCTGGAGTCCGCATGTTTCAGGCTCGGAAAGAAGATTCGTTTGAATTACGGATTGCAGGTGGGCGCGGCCCTTTCCGCGGACTGGATGCGCCCTGCGCGCCTGGATTTCACTATAGGAAAGTGGCCGCTCGAAATCAAGCCCGGACTTAACGCACGATCGCCGAGATCTGACCTTGCATGCAGGACAGATTAACCTGGTTTGGACCGTCAGATGGCAATCTCAACTTCCGGTTTGCCTTTCATCCGCGAAGTCAGGGAAGTTTGCAGTTCGTCGCTCGCAGCCGGGCGATCAGTGGGTTGTGTCGCGACGGGCGATTTCTGCGGGATTTCCGGCTTTTCTCATTTCAATTAAAACCCTTCCGGAATTACCTCGCCAAACCGGTCTGCAAGAACTCAAAGTAGTCAACTAGTACAGTCATCGGTGACGCAGCTTCTGAACTCGCTTGGAAAAATGGCGCGAGGGGCTTTCCAGTCGGTAATGCGTGGTTTACAGTCTGTCCCGCGCCACCCGTCGTCGCAGATCCAACGGATACGCCGTTTTTATACAATTGGAATACTACTACTCCGACAGCAGAGCTCGATAACTTCAACGACCACCAATCAGTCGATGTGGCGGCAATACCCGTATCGAAGGTAGAGGTTCCTCCAGCATCCGCGACGACGAAAAGAAAATTTGGACTTAAGCGGACATTCAAGAACACATACGGCCCCCCACCACCAAACGAAGTCAGGCCGACTCCGTGATTGTGGACTGCAACATCCCCCGGTTTCCACACGAAATAAGCAGTCCAGTTAGTAGTAGAACCTGGATCTGGGAATGGAAAATTGTTTGTGCTTGAATCACCGAGATATAGAACAGCAGTATCACCGCTCGCAGCCCCTGCACTAATTTGGACAATTCCGGCATGGTTCAAATCGGCACCCCCGGAAACCGACGCAATAGAACCACTACCGGCAGGGAAGACAGTTGTACTCCAACCATAGGCGCCAATAAGACCGTTAGCGGATGCAATTGCTGGGACGACGTTGTTGAAGTCTTCTTTAATCGAAATAGTACCGGGAGTGATGCCACCGTTCACGGCCTGGCTGACGGCGACCCCGGCCAAGGCCAGAAACAGGATCAATGTTTTCATAAACTGAGCCGTGGGGCTGAGCAGGAGAACCCGGGAAAGAAGCAGATACCGATGGTGCATACACGTAGCCCTCTCAAGCATCGGGTTAGCCTGTGATGAACTCTAACTCCGAAACATCGCTAGGCAGAGTCGGGCCATATATACATGCCAGCGCTTAGAGTATTGAGTATGACTCAACTCGAACGGCAATGCAAGATTTTTTTTGCTTTTTTGCAAGACGACGAGCGCATCTTAACTCGTAAAGCGTTCAACGTTCCCGAATACCTCGTCGATCAACGCCGACGGCTGGTGAAACAGGACAAGCTCCTCGACGCCCTTTGGCCAAATACCCACGTTCGCGATCAAGGTTCAAGGGCGCCATCGGAAACTCCTCGATATTGCCGCGCAGCTCACCTGTGAGGAAACTCGTCGATTTGATCCGTCGAGACTATTAATCTTTCGGGAAACCGATCCAGTACATTGTGATCACGATCCCTGTGCTCGGGCGCCAAGTCCCAATATGCGGTCACCATCAAGCCGCGTGAATCCGTTCTCCGCTAGGCGATGCTGCTGCTCTGCCTTCTCCAAAAGCCTTGCGAACCGGGGCTTCTTCCGGACCGTCTCGAGCCATGGATCACTTGCCATCGCGGGATAACAACAGAACCCTCCGCCGACCACCCGCTCAAATAGCTCGATCGCCGAATCCGCCTGGTTCAAGCGCGCGAGGTGCCGGGTCAGATAATACAACCCTTCCGGATCGCCGAACTCCGAACTCGCGATGCGCTTGACGGCGGCCACGCTCGAAGAAGTATCGCCTTCGATCATGCTCCGCGCCGCCGTAATGAAGTCGCGCATTCGCGTCTTGATCTTCTCTTCCAGCATCCGCAGCACCGGCAGCGCTTGGTCCTTTCGTCCCACCTCGGCGAGCGACATCGCGACGATGTAGGGATTGTCCTCAATTCGTAAGGATGCGACGCTCGCATAGTCTCCCATCAGGAACCAGGTATGCGGGACGCTGGTGCGAATCTTGGGCTCGAGCGTTGCCGCGCGCGTATGCGCCGCGGCGGAAGCCTCCAGCAGACCGCTATACCGCAGCGGGCTCACCAAGCCGGCAAACACTTCCGGATCCGCCGCTCCGTGCGCTCGCGGGATCAGGCGGGCTGCCGCTTCAGCGGCCCGGCCGAGATCGACCTCCAGTTGCGCGTAGTACTTGTGGGCGATGGCCAGATCGGAGTTCAGGCTGAGCGCCTGGCCAAACGCCGATTCCGCCTGCCCAAGCCCCTCTCTGGCTCCGGTGGTGAGGTATTTCGCCATCACATGGTGGATGCGCCCCAAGCGCGCCCACGCTGGCGCGTAGCACGGGTCGGAATCCACGCATCGCAAATACAGATCGCGGGCTGCCACCCACTGCTTGGGATCCTGGGCGAACTGATTGCCGCGTAGATAGTATTCGTATGCCTTCCCGTTTGAAGGGACATCCTGGCGCAGCGCCTGCTGTTCCCGGGCTGAAAGCGGAAGCGCCAACGCAGTCACCACACGCTCGGTGAGCTCGTCCTGCAAGCGAAACACATTGCCGATGGTGGTTTGCGTGGAATGGGACCACACCAGGGTCCCGTTGGCGGCGGCATCCGTCAGGTGCGTGGTCACGCGGATTTCATGCCCCGCCGACAGCAACGTGCCGGTCACGATCAGGTCGACATCCGCCTCTTGGGCAATGGTTTTCAGGTCTTGCGCTCCACTCGAGAATCGCGATGCGGCCAAGCTCGACCGCACCACCAGAGACTTAAGACCGGTGAGGGAAGTGGTCAATGCATCCGGCAGGCTGAACGCTAGAAAGTCGGTTTCCGGATCGGGCCGGAGCATGCGGAAGGGCAGCACCATCAGGCGCGAGATGATTTTCTGCTGTGCGCGAACCGGCATCTCCACCGGCAGAAGAAAGCGATATCCGCGGCGCGGCAAGGTCTCGACAAAACGCGGTGCGCCGGCGGTATCTCCCAAAGCATCACGGATCTGGCGGATGCAGAAGTTCAGCCCCTGCTCGAAGTCTACGAAGGTATCGTCGCGCCAGATCTCCTCGCGGATCTTTTCGCGGGTGAGCACTTCTCCACTGTGGCGGGCCAGGAGCTCGAGAACTTTGAAAGGCTGCGGCGGCAGCTTGATGCGGTCGCCCCGTCGCCTGAGCTCGCCAGACCCGGCGTCGAGCTCAAATTCGTCGAAGCAAAGTACTGTTCCCGTTTCACTCATGGAAAACTCATCCGGCGCTCATGGCGCATCCCTGGATGTCCAGAAGGCTGTGGCGTAAAACTAATCCTATCAGCGTTCGATAGGGTTTAGCGGACGCTGAAACAATTCAAAAACAAACTATTGAGGAGATGCAAAATGACACTGCGAATCAATGACGTAGCGCCGGACTTCGAAGCTCAGACCACGCAAGGGCCGATCCGTTTCCACGAGTGGCTCGGCGATTCCTGGGGCGTTCTTTTCTCGCACCCCAAAGATTTCACGCCGGTCTGCACCACCGAACTGGGATACATGGCCGGACTTCAGGCGGAGTTTGCCGGGCGCAACTGCAAGATCCTCGGCCTCAGCGTCGATCCGGTGGCGGATCACGATAAATGGGCGATGGACATCGGGAGGACCCAGGGCCACAAAGTAACCTATCCGATGGTGGGCGACCCTGACCTCAAGATCGCCAAACTCTACGGGATGCTGCCTGCGGACGCCGGCGACACCTGCGCCGGCCGTACCGCCGCCAACAACGCCACCGTTCGCACCGTGTTTATGATTGGTCCGGACAAGAAGATCAAACTGATGTTGGTCTATCCGATGACCACCGGCCGCAACTTCGATGAAGTGATGCGCGTGCTCGATTCCATGCAGCTCACCGCCAAGCATCAGGTATCGACACCCGTCAACTGGAAGCCCGGCGACGATGTGATCATTGCGGGAAGCGTGTCCGACGAAGACGCCCGGAAGAAGTATCCGGACGGCTGGAAAACGCCGCTGCCGTACATGCGCGTGGTCCCGCAGCCCGAAGCAAAGGGTTCCCGTCAACCCGTACTGTCCGTTTGAGGATCCCCGGACGCGGCAGTTTATGACCAGGAATCGGCGTGGAAAGCTGGGCAACTCGCGCTCGGCTTTCCGCACCGGTTGAAAAGAGTATAAGGAGCGAATGTGAAACCGGTACAAGTTGAGCGATTCTACCTGGGCTGCCTGGCCCACGCCTCTTACGTGATTGGGTCGGAAGGTGTTGCGGCAGTCGTCGATCCGCAGCGCGACGTGGACATCTATCTGGAGGCGGCAGCTAACCACGGCTGGAAGATCGAGTACATTATCGAGACCCACTTACACGCCGACTTCGTCTCCGGCCATCGCGAACTGGCCGAACGCACCGGAGCTCACATCTATCTCGGCACGCGGTCAGGAGCTCAGTTCTCGCACTGCGCCGTGCGCGACGGCGACGAGATCGAGTTTGGGCAGTGCCGAATGCGGTTCCTCGAGACTCCGGGACATACACTCGAGAGTATTTGTATTCTGATGACCGATCTGGGCCAGCCCGACTGCCCGCAGACGGCGTTCACCGGCGATACGTTATTCGTGGGCGACGTAGGCCGCCCCGACCTCTCCCCAACCCACACGCCTCAGGAACTCGCGGCAATGCTCTACCGGAGCATTCATGAGAAACTCCTGACGCTTCCCGACGACACAGTGATCTTCCCGGCCCATGGGGCGGGGTCGCTGTGCGGCCGGCAAATGAGCGCGGAAAGTTCGTCAACGATCGGAAAGCAGCGGCAGACGAATTATGCCTTGCTGGCGCGAGACTGCGAGGAATTCGTCCACCTGTTGGCTGACAATCTGCCCGCGCGGCCCGAGTATTTCGCTCGTGAAGTGGATCTGAACCGGCAGGGCGCAGCGCCTTTATCGGAGCTGCCTCCGCTGACGGCGTTGACGGCGCCGGAAGTTTTGCAATTGCAACAGGAAGGCGCCGTCGTTGTGGACACGCGGCCGGCTATGCAGTTCGCAGTTGCGCACGTGCCGGGCTCGATTCACATCGCCCTCACGGGGCAGTTCGCTTCGTGGGCTGCGCGTACGCTGGGGTTGGACCGGCGGATCATCATTGCCGGAGAAGATCCCCAACATGTGCGCGAGTCCCAACTGCGCCTAGCCCGCGTGGGCATCGAGAACGTGATCGGGTATTTGGCGGACGGGGTTCTGGGCTGGATCAAGAACGGATTCGAGTTAGAGTACATCCCGCAAATCGCCGCTCAGGATTTCGTCGAACTGCAGGAGCGGGAGCCGGGCCGCACCGCGCTGCTGGATGTCCGCGAGTCCGGCGAGTTGAGCGGCGGCATGATCGAGCGGGCGGCGCACATCCCGCTGGGGCAAGTCGTCGTTCGGGCAGGCGAGCTAGACCGCGAGAGGCTCTTGGTGGTCTACTGCCGGAGCGGGTATCGCAGCTCCATTGCCACCGCGCTGCTGCGGCGCGCAGGCTTTCGCAACATCGCCAACCTGATCGGCGGCTTGGATGCGTGGAAAGCGGCTGGTCTACCGTGTTCCATGGCGAGCACGACCGCTTAAAGACGCTTAGCTCGCTGGCGCCGTCCTGATAACCTAGTCTGGCGAACGCGGGCCGACGTCGGTCGCGCGTACAGCGGAGGAAATATGTCATGCGGTGAGGTGAGCGAAAGAAGGCCGACGGTAACTCTTCACATGGTTTCAAGCCTTGACGGCATCGTCGCCAAGAAGGACAACAGTGTTTCGTGGCTGGACAGTTCCGGAGATGTCTACGAAAAAGGAGTTTCCGAAAATACCGGTGAAGACGTCGTCACGGCTATCGACTGCTTCGTGCTCGGTTCTCGCACATACGAGCACGCGCTCGAGCTCGGCTGGCCATATGGCGATACTCCCACCGTGGTGCTCACAAATAGACAGTTGCCGTCCACGAGGAAGAGCGTTGAGTTCCATTCAGGAGATCTCAAGAGATTCGTTGATCAGATTCTCGCGCCGCGATACGGAAACATCTGGCTCGTGGGAGGGGCGATGTTGTGCCAGAGTTTTCTCAGGCTCGGATTGGTGGATGAAATCCGATTGGTGATTATCCCGGTCCTATTGGGGGACGGGCTCCGCCTGTTTGACAACTCCGGCCCCGAAGAGAGATGGCATCTGAAGGACGTAGTCGCTTACAAGACCGGTATTGTCGAGTTGTTGTATGGCCGCTATTCCGCTAACTCCCAAGCCTGAAGCGGAGGCGTTACATGGGAACGAACATCATGTCGAAGAACGGCGGCGTCATCGGGGTATCGGATCATGGCGGCTGGGCGGTGCTGGTGACAGTGGCGCGTGATGGGACGCTTCTCGACCGCCGCCGGGTGGAACTCGTAGGCGAGGGCCTGCCGAAGATTCCGCACCACAGCGAAGGCCAACGCCTCCCGCTCGACGAGGCCGTGGAGTTAGTAGAGCGCGTGCGCGTGTCGGCGGAGAGGCATGCGGTGCTTGCCTTGGACGCTGTTGCGAGGGCCGTGCCGCGTATCCTGGGCGTCGCCCTTCGCAAGTGCCCGCAGCTTCCACCCACGATTGCCGAGCGAATCAGGGACTACCGTGCGCAGAACGTCGCCGACTGGGTGATGTATCGCAAGGCCCTGGCCGCCGCGGCCGAGGCGCGCGGCTGGCCCGTCTACTGGTACGACGCGAAGAGCGTATTCGGCGCCGCGCGCCAGGCGTTGCATGTAGAGGACCTCGACGCTCACTTCCTCCAGGTCCGAAAGACCATCGGGCCGCCATGGAACCAGGACCACAAGCTCGCAATGGCGGCGGCCATAGTCACGGCATAGATGCGACGCTGACTCTTTGCGGGCTTTGCAGCGCTAGTCTTGAAAATCTTCGCAAGCCGCGACGATTTTCGTGGCGCACGCACTCTTGCGTGCCGCGTCGAGACTCGTCTCGATGCCTGCCAAAGTCTAGCCAGAGCCAGGCCTCGACATGAGTGTCGAGGCGGCAGGCACGAGTACATGCGCCACCGCATTGGTTGCGGCTCCGATGCTTTGTGCCTTTGCGAGAGATCTTGCAGCGGTCTTTGGGCGCCGAACCATCGGCACGTGCCGGAGGTCCGGTACGTGAACTTCGACAAATCCCTCTCTTCCTATTGTTTCTCTTAGCGTTGCGGTTGGCTCCCTGAATGCACATGCCCGAGTGCGAGGTCGCGATGCTCAAGATAACCCACGACGGCGATTCTAACGGGCAGCGTTGGACCTTGTGCGGCCAACTCAGTGGGCCGTGGGTTACGGAGCTGCGCGCCCTGTGGGAGCGCATCCGCTGTCGATCTCACGCGAAGTCATACGTCGTTGATTTGAGCGATGTCACGATGATCGACGACGGCGGAGAGGGTCTGTTGCGGACGATGAAGGAGGATGGCGCGCGCTTCGTCGCACGCGGCGTCGAAATGAAGCACATCCTCGCTCATCTTCGGAGCAAGGCGAAGCCTTCGCTTCGGAGGTCGCTCGGACGCCTCGGCCGTGAGTGCGATCTCTAAACGATCTCGAAGTCAAACCAGGAGAAACGATGAAACGCCAATCTATCCTTATCGCGAGCGCTGGATTGCTGGCGCCGGCCGCTCTCATACTATCCAGTTGCTCCGGCACGACCTCAGCGGCGGGCGCACCGCCGCCGGCGCCTCCCGAAGTCGAAGTCGCCCAGGTGGAGCAAAGAAATGTCCCGATCTACCGCGAATGGATCGGAACGCTAGCAGGCAGGGTCAATGCGGCGATCAAGGCGCAGATCACAGGATATCTGCTGGCGCAAGGCTATGCGGAAGGCGCGTTTGTAAAGAAGGGCGAGCTTCTGTTTGAAATCGACCCTCGTCCCTTCCAAGCCGCCTTGGATCAGGCGGAAGGACAACTCTCGCAGGCGAACGGCCAGCTTGCGCAGGCGAAAGCGCAGTTAGTTCAGTCCCAGGCTCAGCTTGCGCAAGCAGAGGCGAATCAACGCCGCACGCAGCTCGATTTCGATCGCTACGTCCCGCTGGCCAAACAGCAGGCGATCACGCAGCAGGACCTCGATAACGCCACGCAGAACAATCTCTCCGCCCAGGCGCAGGTGGAGGCCGCGAAAGCACAAGTAGAAACAGCCAAAGCGCAGATTCAGGCCGCCGGGGCCGCGGTCGAAGCGGCCAAAGCCGCGGTGGAAGCCGCGCGCGTCAACTTCGGATTCACGCGCCTCCTCTCACCTATCGATGGCATCGCTGGCCGGGCACAGGTCCAAATCGGAAATCTGGTCAGGCCCGAGGACGGGCCGATCACCACGGTCTCAACGCTCGATCCCATCAAGGCCGAATTCACGGTAAGCGAGCAGGAGTACTTGAAGTTCACGCGGAACCGCAGTGGTTTGGGCCGTCTTCAGCTCGAATTGGTTTTGGCCGACGGCTCCACTTATGCGCACAAAGGAAGATTTCTCTTCGCCGACCGCCAGGTAGACCAGAGCACCGGTGCGATTCTTCTTACCGGCGAATTTCCCAATCCCGGAAACGTCCTGCGGCCCGGCCAATACGCAAAAGTCCGTACGGTAGTCGGCATGCGAGAGAACGCCTTGCTCGTGCCGCAGCGCGCCGTCACCGAGTTGCAGGGCAATTATCAAGTCGCGACGGTTGGCGCAGACAACAAGGTCGCAATCCAAAACGTTAAGGCCGGCGATCGAGTGGACCAGATGTGGATCATCGACGATGGCTTGCGTCCGCGTCAACTCGTGATCGCGGAAGGCGGCATGAAGGTCGGGCCCGGCCTGCAGGTGACGCCCAAACCGTTCGTTGAGCCAGCGGAGAAGTAATTATGTCGAAATTCTTTATCAATCGTCCGATTGTCGCGATGGTCATCTCCATCTTGATGGTCATCGCCGGCGCGATCTCCATCGCAACGCTTCCGGTGGCGCAGTTCCCGAGCATCGCTCCTCCGGAAATCATGATCCAGGCCAACTACGTTGGTGCGGATTCGCAAACCGTCGAGCAATCGGTCGCCACACCCATCGAGCAACAGATGAGCGGCGTGGACAACCTGAACTACATGTATTCGCTGAACGCCGCCAACGGTCAGATGACGATGATCGCGGACTTCGACGTAAAAACCGATCCGAATACGGATCAGATTCTGGCGCAGATGCGCGAAACGCAAGCCGCTTCGCAATTGCCGGCTGACGTCGTCAATTACGGAGTCACAGTCCAAAAATCGGTGACCGCGCCATTGATGGTGATCGGGCTGTATTCGCCGAAGGGAACGTATGACGCGCAGTTCCTCGCCAATTACGCTTACATTAATCTGAACGATCAGCTCACGCGGATCCCCGGCATCGGAAACGTGCAGGTGTTCGGCGCCGGCCAATACGCCATGCGGCTGTGGGTAAAGCCCGATCAGCTTTCCAAGCTCGGCATTACGGTGCCGGAGATCGTTTCGGCGATTCAGGCGCAAAACACAGTGAATCCCGCGGGCCAGATCGGCGGCGCACCCGTTCCGAAAGGTCAAGAGTACACCTATTCCGTGCGCGCCCAAGGCCGGCTGACTTCTCCCGAAGAGTTCGGCGGCATCATCATTCGCGAGCTGCCGGATGGCGGCGTGGTTCGCGTGAGGGATGTCGCGCGGGCGGAGCTTGGCTCGCAGGATTACAGCGTCACAGGACGGCTGAACGGAAAACCGAGCGCCATCATGGCCGTCTATCAGCTCCCCGGCACGAATGCGGTCCAGGCCGCCGACGGCGTGAAAAAACTGATGGCGGAGGTGAAAAAGCAATTTCCGCTGGATATGGATTACGTGGTCTCGCTCGACACCACGCGATCCGTCACCGAAGGCATGAAGGATATCGTGATCACGCTGCTGATCGCCATCGCCCTTGTCACTCTTGTTGTCTATCTTTTCCTTCAGGGCTGGCGCGCGACGCTCATCCCATTACTGGCCGTGCCGGTTTCGCTCATAGGGACGTTCCTCCTGTTCCCGGCCTTCGGTTTCTCCATCAACACCCTGTCGCTGTTTGGACTCGTCTTGGCCATTGGCCTCGTGGTGGACGACGCCATCGTCGTTGTCGAAGCCGTGGAGCGCCATATCGAAGCGGGGCTTTCGCCGAAGCAGGCAGCGGTGAAAGCGATGCAGGAAATCAGCGGACCTGTTATTGGCATCGCTCTGGTGCTTTCCGCCGTGTTCATCCCAACGGCCTTCATCCCCGGCATCACGGGACGCCTCTATCAGCAGTTCGCGGTCACCATCGCAATTTCAGTGATTCTTTCCGCGTTCAATGCGCTCACTTTGAGCCCCGCCCTGGCCGCGCTCCTTCTGCGCCCCCGGATCAAACGGCGCGGTCCGCTAGCCAGCTTCTTCGGTTGGTTCAATCGCGGCTTCGGAGCCGTCACGAATCGATATGTTCGCTGGTCGGGAGCCTTGATCCGCAAGAGCGCTGTTGCGTTTGCGTCGTTGCTTGTCTTCGGCGCCGCGGCGGCGTTCTTTGCGGGCAAGGTCCCTGCGAGCTTCCTCCCCGACGAAGATCAGGGCTACTTGTTCCTTCACCTTCAGCTCCCCAACGCCGCTTCCATCGAGCGCACGCAGGATGTCGCCGCAAAAGTCGAAAAGATCCTCGCCGATACGCCCGGAGTCCAATACACCACTACCGTGGCCGGCTTCAGCCTGCTCAGCTTCGTGCGGACGACCTACAACGGCTTCTTCTTCGTAACGCTCAAGGATTGGAATGAGCGCAGGAGCCGTGAAGAGCAGTATCAGCAGATCTTGCAGCACGTCAACCAGGAACTGGCGAAGCTCCCCGAGGGATTTGCCCTGACCTTTCCGCCTCCCGCCATTCCCGGCGTCGGCACTTCCGGCGGATTCACCTTCGTGCTCGAAGACCACGCAGGAAAGGACGTGCAATTTCTCGCGGACAATCTGAACAAATTCATCGCCGCGGCGCAGAAGCGCAAAGAGCTCGCCGGCATGGTGACCACATTCCTGCCCGCCGTGCCGCAACAGTTCATCGAGGTCGATCGCGAAAAAGCGTTAAAGCAAGGCGTCCCGCTGAACGACGTCTATCGCACGATCCAAACCTTCCTGGGTGGATTGTTCGTGAACTACTTCAATCGCTTCGGACGGCAATGGCAGGTTTATGTGGAAGCCGAGGGCGGCTATCGCACCAACCTCGACAGTTTGAGCGACTTTTACGTTCGCAACAGCAAGAACGATATGGTCCCGCTGTCGTCCCTGGTCCGCTACCAGCCGCGCCCCGGTCCCGAATTCACCATGCGGTACAACCTGTACCGGTCCGCGCAAATTATCGGCGGCGCCGCTCCCGGCTACAGCTCTCAGCAAGCCATGCAAGCTCTCGAAGAAACCTTCGCCCAAACGATGCCTCGTGAAATGGGCTACGACTACATGGGCATGTCGTTCCAGGAAAAGAAGGCGCAGCAGGGCGTTCCTTCGTGGGCGATCTTCGCGTTCTCGCTCCTGTTCGTATTCCTGATTCTCGCCGCGCTCTATGAGAGCTGGGCGCTGCCTTTCAGCGTCCTGCTGAGCACTCCTGTCGCGGTATTCGGCGCTTTCTTCGTTCTTTGGCTGCGCCGGTTGTTGCTCGGTTATTTTGTGCCGCCCTACATGATCCAAATCGAAAGCGACGTTTATTCGCAGATCGGATTAGTGATGCTGATCGGCCTGGCGGCGAAGAACGCGATCCTGATCGTGGAGTTCGCGAAGGACAAGCACGAAAGTGGAATGGGCCTCGCAGAGGCGGCGTTAGAAGGGGCGCGTTTGCGCCTGCGCCCCATCCTGATGACGTCCTTCGCGTTCATCCTCGGTTGCGTCCCGCTCTGGACGGCATCCGGCGCCGGGGCCGTCGGACGCCAGATCATGGGCACCACCGTCATCGGAGGAATGCTGGCGGCGAGCGCCATCGGCATCTTCCTCATCCCCGCGATCTACTATTTCGTGGAACTGCTCGCGGGAGCGCGTCGGCGCGCGCCCCAACTGAACCCGGCGCCCGCGCAAGGAGACTGAAATGAGATATACCGCCGTCCTTCTTCTCGCCATCTTCTCGGCCGCCTGCGCGGTTGGTCCGAACTATCGCCGGCCCTCGGTTCCGGTTCCGGAAACCTTCCGCGCCCCCCGTAACGAAAGCAAATGCGCTCCATCGAATCCCTGCGAGCCGACTTCCAGCGCCGGCCGTGAGGGCGGGGTCGACCCTACGGACGGATCACGAGCCCCGCAACCTTCGGCAGCGCTACAAGCCGAGTCTCTGGCGGACCTCCAATGGTTCGAGGTCTTCAAAGACGCAAAGCTTCAAGACTTGATTCGCACCGCGCTGGAGCGGAACTACGATCTGCGTGCCGCGGTCGCCAACGTCGAAGCCGCCCGCGCCAATCTCGGAGTCACTCGCTCGAATCAGTACCCCAACGCTTCGGCCGGCGGCGAGATCCAATTCACCCGCCTCTCGCGCGACGGAACGTTTGCTCTACCGGATACGTTCGTTTCCTCGCAGAACCGCAATTGGGGGCAAGCCGGGTTCAACCTTCTCTCATTTGAAGCCGACATCTGGGGCCGATTGCGCCGCGCCACCGAGGCTGCCCGCGCCAATCTGCTGAGCGCGGAAGAGAATCGCAAAGCTGTGATCACGACGCTGGTCGCCGATGTCGCCTCCAACTACTTCACGCTTCGCGAGCTCGATTACGAGCTCGAGATTTCGCGGCGCACCCTCGACACAAGGCGAGAGTCTCTCCGGCTGATTCAATCGCGGCAGGGCGGGGGAGTCGCCACGCTGCTCGACCTTCGCCAAGGAGAGCAGTTGGTTTACGCCGCGGCCGAGACGATTCCGACCCTCCAGCAGCAGACGGAACAAACCGAGAACCAGATCAGCCTGCTGCTTGCGGAAATCCCCTCCGGCATTGAGCGGGGAAGCGGCCTGACCGAACAAGAGCTTCCGCCGGAAGTGCCGCCCGGTCTCCCCTCCGCGCTGCTCGAACGGCGACCCGACATCCGCGCCGCGGAACAAACGTTGATCGCCGCGAACGCCAACATCGGCGTAGCCAAAGCCGCCTACTATCCCCAGATCAGTCTCAGCGGTTTTCTCGGCGGCCAGAGCACGCAGCTCGCAACCCTCTTCAACGGACCCCACAGCGCCTGGAGCTTCGTGCCGCAAGTCACTCAGCCAATCTTCACCGCCGGACGGCTCAAATCCGGCGTGCGACTCGCCGAGGCGCAGCGGCAGGGCGCACTCGTCCAATACGAGAAAACCATTCAAACCGCCTTCACCGAAGTATCCAACTCGCTGATCGCGCATCAAAGATCTAGGGAAAGTCGGGCGCAACAGGAAGCTCTCGTAACCGCCCTTCGCGATCGGACTCGTTTGGCCTACGTGCGCTACCAGGGCGGCGTAGATACGCTCCTGAACGCCCTCGACGCCGACCGCGACCTCTTTCAAGCCGAATTCCAGTTGTCGCAAACGCGGCTCAGTGAACTGCTGAGCGTCGTTCAACTCTACAAGGCGCTCGGCGGAGGATGGCAATGTGCGCCTGAATCTGCCGAAGCGTCGGCATCTGCCGCGGCGTCGGCAAACGCTCTGTGCCAAAGCGCTCTAGTCCATTGAAAATGCGCGAGAGCGAATGGCGCTCAGGATGCACTTCCTGGAAACGCAGTGCCTCAGGGGGCACAATCAAATGAAAAATCAAAGGAGACTAACAATGTTCGCAAGGAAACTCGCTGGCGCCGCCCTCGCGGCTGCGCTGATTTCGGTTCCCGCGTTCGCGCAGCAAGAGAACGAAACCTACAAGAACGATGTCGCCGTCCAAGCTTTTGGAAGCTTCGTCAAGAGCACCACGCAGAATGGCGTCGAGCAAAACGCCACCAACAGCGGGGGTGTCCTCGCAACGTATCGCTTCTTCTTCAACAAGAACAACGGCGTCGAGGTGAACTATGGCTACGCCCTCAACACGCAGAACTACTCTGGGGCGGGAGTGAACGCGCGCTCGCATGAAGCTACGGCCGCTTACGTCTTCCGCGTCCCGCTGCGTCATTGGTCGCCCTTCGTGCTGGCGGGCGTCGGCGGGCTGGTCTTTGATCCAAAAGACTTCGCCGGGGCCAACGCTCAGGCGCGCGCCGCATTTGTCTACGGTGGCGGGGCTGATTTCCATCTCTTGAACCGTCTCTTCCTGCGGGCCGAGTATCGCGGATTCGTCTACAATTCGCCGACTTTCGACCTGGCGGCGCTCGGCGGTCTGGATCGCGTCACCCATCGCGCTGAGCCGTCCATCGGTTTCGGCTACCACTTCTAAACTTCCTCACTAGTTCAGCCCCGCCCGTAAGGGCGGGGTTGGCCCTCCACGAAACATGAGCGACAAGTTCCGCTACTACATGCACGATGGCCCCAGCGCCTTCAGCTTCGAGCTCGCGGGCAAGTTATCCGATAATGCCGCCGGCGAGTTGGAGCAAGCCTGGCGAACCGCGTCTTCCGTAAGGCCCGGCCGGTCACTTATCGTCAATATCAGCTACGTGACCCAAGTAGACCTGGCGGGTCGGGCCATGCTTCGGCGCTGGCACGATGGCGGAGCGCAACTGGTCGCCAAATCGCCTCAGGCTCGTGCTATCGCAGCATCGATCACAGGTCAGAGCCCCGAATTCATCGCCGCCGCCGCGCCGCATCCAACATGGCGCCCCTTTCGGGTGGCCGCCCTATGGGTGGCTGCCATCGCGAGCGTGTTGCTGGCGCCTGTTCAGGTCCGCGCCGCCAGCCTTCAGCCGGAAACTGTCAGAGCCTGGGAAGAATACGTCCACGCGGCCGATGCACTGAATGAGATCCGCCTCGTCCCGGGAAATTCGTTTCTCGCAAGCGATAAGATTCCGGGCCAAGCCGCAAGGCTTCGAGCCGGAGAAATCGTCGCCGCGCCCGCCACACCGCACGTTCCCCTTAGGGTTCCTTCTGGTCTCATTCACGATTGGGTGGGCGCGGTGTTCATCCCGGGCGCCACGCTCCCATCTGTTCTGCGGTTCATCCGGGATTATTCCTGCTACAAAGACGTCTACCGTCCGCACGTCCTCGACTCCAAACCCGTAGAGGCGAGCGAATGGCGGGATCGTTTTTCGCTCGTTCTCATGAACAAGTCGCTGTTCGCCAAGACCGCGCTGGACGCCGATTATCGCTCTCAATATTTCCGTCTCGACGACCGGCGCTGGTATAGCGTCACCGAAGCGACGCGAATTCAGGAGATCGAAGATTACGGCGCGCCCACACAGCACGTCCTGCCGGAAAACGAGGGCCAGGGGCTAATTTGGCGGCTCTATAGCATGGCCCGCTTCGAAGAGCGCGATGGCGGGGTCTACATTGAATTGGAAGCTCTGGCGCTCAGCCGCGATGTCCCTGGAGGGCTTCGTTGGATGATTGAACCCATCGTCCGCCGAGTTTCCCGCTCGTCATTGACTACCTCGCTCCAGCAGGCGCAGAAAGCGGCGCCTTCTCACTCCGGCGCCAAGCCACAAAACTTCGCCACTGCGGTCCGCTGAGCACGCCTGAAGTTCTTTCGCCTGGCTGTAGGATTTACTACAGAAGAAGAGGCGCATGACAATGATAATAAAGCTCCTTTCTTCATTGGCGAATGTCGTGCAGATACAAGATGCAAATATCAAATACAATGAAAAAAACAAATTTGCTCACGATTTTTGTATTGACCGCAGGATCCCTTTTTGCTGCGGATTTCTCGATCGGAATTCGCATTGGGCCGCCACCCCCGCCTCGCGTCATCGCAGTCCGGCCGGTAGCGCCTGGGCCTGGCTATTTTTGGGTCGGAGGCTACTGGTACCCCGACGGGAAGCGCTACAAATGGCATGACGGATACTGGACCCGTGCGCCGTACGAAGGGGCCAATTGGGTTGCGCCGCGCTACGAAGGTGGACTCTTCTACAACGGCTACTGGGAAGGGTCGCGCGGCCGGTTCGAACACGACCACCATTGGGATCACGACCGCGGCCGGCGAGATTGGGATCGTGACCACGGTCGCGACCATGATCGCGACCACGACCGTCACTAGCCCCATAGCCCTTTTCACGATCGCGGTCCCGGCGGGGCAGCCGCTGACAGCTTGCGCTTGGCGGCTCCCGTCTTGCCTCTTTCCGCTGGCCTTCATTTGGTGTACACTATCCCCGTATCCGGGAACACGTAACGGTAATCCTCGATTGATATCCTTCCTCCCGGCCTAATCTGCACGGAGCCTTAGTGGCTTCGCGTTTATCGAGTGCACACACACGGCGCCGCTCGGCCGCAAGCGGGTGGCGCGCAAAGAGGTAGGGGTATGGGATCTCTCCGAAAAATCTCCTCGGCGCCATTGCATACTTGCATTGCGCTAATTCTAAGCTTCCACAGTGTACCGGCCCGCGCGCAGAATGTCGCGACCGGCGTCATTTCCGGTCAGGTCACAGACCAGCAAGGCGCGGTGATTCCGGGGGCTTTGCTCAAGCTGTCCGACTTGGCCATCAATTCCAGTAGTTCCACCAGCTCCAACGAAGCCGGGCGGTACACCTTTGCGTCCGTTCCTCCAGGCAACTACGAACTGACGGTCACCAAGGAAGGTTTCGCCATTTCAAAGATGACTCCTTTAAAAGTCGAAGTGGGTCAGTCGCTAAGCATGAATGTTCTGCTTCAGGTCGGCCAGGCGACCACGATTGTAGAAGTGCAAGAAAACGCCGGCGCCGAGCTGCAAGTCATGAACGCCACGATTGGCTCGACGATTACCGGCGACTCGCTCCAGTTGCTCCCCAACCTCGGACGCGATGCCTCGACGCTCGCCGTCCTCCAAGTAGGGGTGACCGCCTTTGGCAACACGGCTGGGGCCAATCAGGATCAGAACAGTTTTCAGCTCGACGGCGGCAACAACAGCAGCGACATGGACGGGAATCAGCGAACCTACACGCCGAGCAACGGCTACACGGGAACCTCCTCCACCGGTGGCTCGCCTTCGGGAGTGATTCCAACCCCTGTCGAAAGCATTGAGGAGTTCAAGATCGGAACCAGCAATCAGACTGCTGATTTTGCTGGAGCGGCCGGCAGCCAGATCCAGATGGTAACCAAGCGGGGGACCAATGCCTTCCACGGCGCCGCCTACGAGCACTATTTCGCCGCCAACGTCGGCGCCGCGAATCTTTGGAAGAACAATCACACGCCTTCGGGGAGCTTGCCTTACACGCCGCTTCCCTCCACTCACCGCAACCGTTTTGGCTTTGCCGGTGGAGGTCCGCTGACGCCAAAATTCTGGGGCGGCAAAACGTATATTTTCGCCAACTACGAGGGCTATCGGTTCCCCCAGACCACCACCTTTGAGAAAGCCGTGCCCTCGCTATTACTGCGGAACGGCATCGTTCAGATCCCCAACGCCGCTGGCGTTTACCAGGCCTACAACCTTAATAACTCTCCCGTGACCGTCAACGGCGTCACGTACCAGCCGGCGACGTGCGCCAATGGCTCTTTCTGCGATCCGCGCGGCCTTGGATATAACCCCATCGTGCAAAAGATCTGGAACACGATGATGCCGCTCCCCAACGACCCGCAGTACATCGTGGCCGGCGCCTCGGACGGCGTCAACCAACAGGGCTATCTGGCGAACATCCGCTTACCGCAAAGCTCGGACTTCTTCGTGGTGCGGCTGGATCACGACTTTGGCGACAAATGGAAATTCATGTCCAGCTATCGCTACTACCGGTTCTCGCAATTAGCTACGACGCAGATCGATATCGGCGGAGTCCTGCCCGGCGATACCTTCGGCGTTCCTGCCTCATCGGCTCCGCGGCCACAGAAGCCTTCGTATTGGGTGGCCGGCCTCACGGGACTCATCACGCCGAACCTCACCAACGATTTTCGCGTCAGCTACCTGCGTAACTTCTGGCAATGGTCCACCGTCGGCGGCCCGCCGCAGCTTCCGGGTTTGGGTGGCGCGCTCGAGATGGGCGGCGAGAGTGCCGCCGTAAACGCTTTGATTCCGTATAACGTCGATGCGCAGAACACTCGCAGCCGCTTTTGGGACGGACAGGATTGGCTGCTCCGCGACGATCTCAGCCTGTTGCGCGGCAATCACCTGGTCCAGTTCGGCGGCAGCTACCAGCGCAATTTCGACTACCACCAGCGCAACGATAACGGCGTCGGCATCGACACCTCGATCGTGTATCAACTCACCAACGGAACCGGCGTCAATTTTCCTTCCTCCAATCAGCCGGCCGGCCTGCCCACCTCGCAGCTCACGAATTGGAATAACCTTTATGCACAGGCGTTGGGGATCGTCAGTCAGCCCCAGGTGATGTACACGCGCACAGGCTCCAACCTGAGCTTGAACCCCCTCGGAACCCCGGGCTTCGATCAAAGCGTTATCCCCACCTACAATCTCTATCTCACGGACACGTGGCGCCTGAAGCCCAGCTTCACCGTGACTTATGGCCTGGCCTACACTTTGGAATTGCCGCCCTACGAGCTCAACGGCAAGCAAGTGGGCCTGGTCAATCAGGCCGGCGCTCTCATAGCCCTCGCCGATTACCTCAATCAGAAAAAGCAAGCGGCATTGGCTGGCCAGGTCTACAATCCAACCGTTGGATTCGCCACCGTCCGAAACATGACGCCAAGCCAGAAGTACCCCTATGATACTTTCTACGGCGGCCTCAGCCCGCGGATCTCGGCCGCGTGGAATCCGAATTTCGATAGCGGACTTTTCGGCAGCATATTCGGCCGCGGCCAGACCGTCATCCGCGGGGGCTATAGCCGCATCTACGGCCGGTTGAATGGCGTGGGGCTGGTACTGGTGCCGCTGCTCGGCACGGGTTTGTTGCAGCCGGTGTCCTGCATCGGCGCAAGCCGCACGGGCCAATGCCTGGGCAACGGTGGCGTCGATCCGACCACCGCGTTCCGCATTGGAGCCGATGGCATGACCGCGCCTCTCCCCTCGATTTCGCAAACCTTAGCGCAGCCGTATTTTTCGGGAGTCGGCGGCAGTGCGGCGGCGGGTGACGGATCAGTGCTCGATCCGCACGTTAAGCCCAACCACTCCGACGAGTTTAATTTCACGGTCCAGCGCTCGCTTTCGCCCAAACTCGTGATCGAAGCCGGTTACATTGGACGCCGCATCCGCGACGAGTTTCAAGAGATCAATATCGACGCCGTTCCCTACATGACCACTCTCGGCGGTGAGAATTTCGCGAACGCGTACGCCAATCTGTACATGCAGCTCAAGGCGGGATCGACCACGCCTTCGGCGCAGCCGTTTTTCGAGGCGGCCCTGGGCGGCTCGAACTCGGCCTACTGCGCAGGTTTCAGCAGTTGCACGGCGGCCGTCGCCTCCAAATTGAACCAGTCCATTCTTGGCACGCAAGTGTACAGCCTGTGGAACAGCCTGAACGCCGCCCCCTCCTGGACGCTGGGCCGCACGCTACTAAGCTCGCCCGCACTGCCGGGCGGCGCCGTGGCCTCCCAGCTCTCGTCGCTCGAGTACATCACCAGCCTTGGCTACGGCAATTACAACGCCGCATTCCTCTCCTTCACCGCCAAGGATTGGCACGGCGTGACGGCCCGCTCCAACTTCACCTGGAGCCGGGCGATGGGCACCGGTAGCCTGCAGCAGTCCTCCAGCTCGATTACGGTCATCGATCCTTGGAACCTACACGCTTCCTATGGACCGCAGCCCTTCGATATTCGCTTCGTCTATAGCCTGCTGACGGTTTACCAGCCGCCATTCTTCAAAGGCCAGAAAGGCCTCGCAGGACGGCTGTTAGGCGGCTGGTCGATTTCGCCGCTTTTCACGGCGCAAAGCGGCTCGCCGCTGCAAGTCAACGTGGGCACTGGAAGCAATTCCGACGCTCAGGCTTTCGGCGAGATCTATGGAAACAACAATCGAGCCTATGAGAACGCAGTCCTTACCGCGCCTTATACGGGCGGAAACTCTATGCATTCCAGCGTGACGGTGGCCAGTGGCGCAGGGTTAAACGGGAACGCCTCCAAAGGCGGGTCCGGCCTCAATATATTCGCGGACCCGAACGCGACCTACGCTCTGTTCCGCCGCCCCATCCTCGGCTACGATACGACCGGCGGCGGCGCAGGCGTTCTGCGCGGTTTCCCATCGTGGACCCTCGACGCCACCATTTCCAAAGATATCCGCGTGAACGAACGCTTCGGCGCAACCTTTTTGGTTCAAATTACGAACATCCTAAATCATTTCCAGCCGGAGAATCCGACTCTGAACATCGATAGCCCGCAGACCTGGGGCGTGGTTACCGATCAGTCGACGGTCGGTGCGCTGTCCGGCATTGGAGGCACGGCCCGCGGCGTGCCCGCCATCAACCCTCGCCAGATGGAATTCGGTCTCCGTCTGCACTTCTAAAGGAGCTTTCAAAATGTCACTAGCAGCCAGTTCAACAATCGATCGACGAGCTTTCCTCACGGCCGCCGCCGGCGCCGCGCTGCTTCCCGCCGCCCGAGCCCAGTCCACCTCGGATCTCAAGCCCGTCTTCTCCGAAGTTGAAAAGCGGCACGACGAATCCGTTCGCCGCATTCAGGAATGGATCCGCCAGCCGACCATTGCCGCCGAAGACAAAGGCATTGCCGAAGGCGCCGATCTGATGATGCAGCTTCTGAGGGATGTGGGTTGCGGCCAGGTGGTCAAGTG
>DASQJB010000038.1:0-8830 GCA_035631295.1 Bryobacteraceae bacterium
TGAGAGTCTCCGGATGCGCGACGTTTTCCACATCGACCGTCGCCGGAATCGCCTCCACGTTGACCGTCTCGGCGACGGTCCCTGGCTTTAATTCCGCGTCCACCGGCACAGTCACATTCGCGGGCACCACCACCGTCTGCTTCATCGCCGCGAAACCGGATTGCGTTACCGTGACAACGTAAGAGCCGGGACGAAGGTCAATAATCGCGTAGCGTCCCAGCGAGTCCGTCGTGACGGTGCGCGTTTTTTCAATCAGCACGTCGCTCGTAGCCTCCACCGTTGCGTTCGCGATAATCGCGCCGGTGGAATCTTTGACGATGCCCGAAATGGTGCTCTGTCCTGAACTGATCGAGGCGGCCAGCGCCAGCAGCGAGAGGCCCCCCATGAAATGCGTAGCAAATGTAGCAGTGCTCATCCCCATACCCCCTTAAAAGCGACGGTTTTGCAAACCTGTCGATCGGTAGGGATTCTATAGTGGCGGAGGGGTGGTGTCAACGCCCCCTCTAGACCTGAAAATCTTCGTGCGCCGCGAACGATTGCGTGGCGCAGGCACTCTTGCCTGCCGCGTCGAGACTCGTCTCGAGGCCTTTGGGGCGGCCAACCCAGCTTTCAAGCCGGCTTCTTCTGGCCGCCGAAAATCGCAGAAACTCCGCTGGCGCCCTGCCCTCAGGCACTCTGCTGCCGTCTCGACACTCGTGTCGAGACCCCGGAATCTCTCGCCCCCCGGGCGGTCGCAATTAAGCGTGCCGGATCGGCGCCGCGCTAGCCGGTTTCAAACGCAACGCAGCTTCAAGCGGGCGCCTCTAAATTAATATGTGTGCAATGCGGGCCGCGATATCCTTAGGATTCGTGCGTCCGCCGGCGCTTGCATTATTCCTTCTGCCGCTCAGCGCCGTCGTGTCTCACGCCCAGACCGACACGAGTTTCGAAGGCAAGACGATCACTCGCATCGACTTCGATCCGCCCAGCCAGCCACTGACCACCAAGGAGTTGCAGAGCCGCATATCGGTTCATCCCGGCCTTCCCTTACATATCGCGGACGTGCGGACGAGCATTCAAGACCTGTACCGTACCGGCCGCTATTCCGATATTTCCGTGGCCGTCGAGCCCGACGGGGGAGGCGCGGCGTTGCGCATTCAAACCGAGTTCAACTACTTCATCAGCGGGGTGAATGTCTCCGGCGAATCGGAGCCTCCAAATAAAGGTCAAATCACCGCGGCCGCCAAGCTCGAGTTAGGCGCCCTGTTCACCGACGACCAGATGGAGCAGGCCCAGAAGAATGTGGAAGAGTTGCTCCGCGCCAACGGGTTCTATTCTGCGAGCGTTGAAGTGCATGTGGACCGCACTCCCGCCACGCAGGAAGCCAACGTCTATTTCTTCCTCCGTACCGGCGAGCGCGCCCGCTTCGATGGCGTCGAGTTCCTGGGCCAATTCAACGTCTCTCCGCAGCGCCTCATTCGCGCCACGGATTGGCGCCGCAGGTTCCTTTTCATTACTTTTCCAGGCTGGCGCGAGATGACGAAAAGCCGCCTCCAACGCGGGATCGGCGAAGTGCAGGAAACCCTCCAAAAGGATAACCGGCCGCTGGCAAGCGCCGCGCTTGAGGAGCTTAAATTCCATCCCGAAACCAATCGCGTGACGCCCGTTCTTAACATCGACATGGGACCCATCGTCCAGGTGAAAGTGACCGGAGCAAACGTCTCCGCCCATCAACTGCGCCAGTTGATTCCCATTTATCAGGAGCGCGCGATAGACCGCGGCCTCCTGTTAGAAGGGCAGCAAAACCTGCTGAACTATTTTCAATCGCAGGGCTATTTCGACGCATTGGTCGACTTCGTACAAAGCGAGCCACAGCCCGGCCATTCCTTGATCGATTACTCCGTCTCGCTAGGAGCCCGGCACAAGCTGGTGCAAATCTCTATCAACGGCAATCACTATTTCGATACAGAGACCTTGCGCGATCGTCTTTCTATCACAAAGGCTTCCTTTCCGCGCTACCCTTGGGGCCGTTTCTCGCAAAAGATGCTCGAGCGCGATAGGAACAACATCGAAGACCTCTACCGCGCCAATGGATTCCGAGATGTGAAAGTCGAGACTCCCCCGCCCATCGACAGCTACAAAGGGATACCCGGACATCTCGCAGTCGCCTTCAAAATTCAAGAAGGTCCGCAATGGTTGGTGAACAAGCTGGATCTGGAAGGCGTCTCTGAGAGCGACGCCCCGTTGTTACGGCCTCTGCTTCAATCCATCCCCGGACAACCGTTCAGCGACGCAACCGTAGGCGCCGACCGCGACGCCGTCCTTACGTACTACTTCAACGAAGGATATCCCGACGCGCGTTTCGATTGGGCGCAAACGTCAGGCCCAACCCCCACCAGCGTGAACCTGCGCTACACGATCGACGCGGGAAAGCGTCTGTATGCGCGAAATGTCCTCGTGCGCGGGCTGAACGCCACGAGGCCCTCGCTCGTGGCGAGCCAGATCTTGCTCCGCTCCGGCGATCCGATCTCTCAAAGCAAGATCGTCAACACCCAGCAACGCCTCTATGAGTTGAGCATCTTTTCGAGAGCGCAAACCGCCATTCAAAACCCCGATGGCGAGGAAGACAGCAAAAACTTACTGTTTCATGTGGATGAGGCGAGCAAGTGGTCGTTGAACGGTGGCATTGGCGCGCAATTGGGGCGCATCGGAGGTGGAACCACCACCTTTGACTCTCCCGCCGGCGCCACCACCTTCACTCCCCGCCTGTCCGCGGGTGTGACGCGGCTGAATGTTTTCGGCTTGGCTCATACGGTGGGAGTCCAGACGCTTTTTTCGACCATCGAGCAGCGCGTTCTCACGACATACTCGATTCCCCAGTTCATGGGAAACGACAAGCTATTGCTGAGCGTTTCGGGGCTGTTCGACGACTCAAACGATATCCGCACCTTCACCGCGCATCGAGTGGAAGGCTCGGTGCAATTGTCGCAGCGTCTCAGCCGCGCCAACACGTTCCAATACCGCTACTCATACCGCCGGGTGACCATTCCCGCCGATACGCTGAAGATCGAGCCCGAGTTGATCCCCCTTTTCTCCCAACCGGACCGCGCCGGCATCTTAGGGTTCTCCTTTATCAACGACGAGCGCGACAACCCGGTCGATTCGACCCACGGCTTCTTGAACACAGTGGACGTGGGGTGGGCGGGACGGCAATTGGGATCGGCGACCACTTACTCGCGCCTGCAATTTTCCAACAGCACCTACCACCGCATCGGCCGCAACCTTGTATTCGCGCGAGCGTTTCGGTTCGGCTACCTCCAGCGATACGCCGGCGGCGTGGCCGTTCCGCCCGGCACCCCGAGCTGGGAGGAAGTGCCGCTGGCGGAGCGCTTCTTTTCCGGCGGCGCTTCGACAAACCGCGCCTTCCCAGAAAATCAGGCCGGACCGCGCGATCTGGAAACCGGCTTCCCTCTGGGGGGAAACGCCTACTTGTTTACCTCCGAGGAGCTGCGCTTCCCCTTGTACGGCGATAATCTGGGCGGCGTATTCTTCCACGACATGGGAAACGTCTATTCGTCGATAACAGCGATAAACTTGCGTTTCTGGCAACTCAATCGACAGGATTTCGACTATGCGGTGCACTCATTCGGGTTCGGAGTCCGGTATCGGACGCCTATCGGACCGATTCGCGTGGACTTGAGTCTAAGCCCCGATTCGCCCCGATTCGTGGGCTTTTCCGGCACACGCGACCAGCTCCTGTCCGGCACGGGCACTCCCAACGTGCCGCAGCGCATCAATATCTTTCAATTTCACTTCTCGCTGGGGCAGACATTTTGACTCTGTTGTCAACGCCGGCCATCTATCTGCTTCTGCCGCTCGTGGCGCACAGCGAGATTTTGGACCGCATCGCCGTCAGCATCGGCAGCCAGGTGATTACGGAGAGCGCCATCATCCGGGAGTTGCGGGTGGACGCTTTTCTAGACCGGAAGCCGGTGGATCTGAGCCCCGACGCCAAACGGAAAGCGGCGGAGCGGTTGGTGGATCAGATCCTGATCCTTCAAGAGGCCGAAGAAAGCCACCTGACCCTCGCCTCCCCCGAGGATGCAGCCAAGATGGTGGAAGGTGAAAAGTCCAAATTCGGCTCCGATGACAGTTACCGCGCGGCCCTTGCCCAATACCAGATCACCGAAAAAGATTTAACCGAGCATCTGTTGGATGGTTTGCGAGAGCTTCGATTCACCGATCTCCGGTTTCGCCCTCTGGTCGAGATCTCGGACGCGGACATTCGCGAATACTACGATAAACTCGCATCGGGCTGGCGCGACGCCGGCAAAGGCTCCATCCCCTCATTCGAAGAGAGCCGGTCTCAAGTAGAGGAGCTACTCTCGAATCAGCGCACCATGGCTGCGTTGGACCAGTGGCTCGAGGCGACGCGAGCCGGTAAGCGGATTGAATACCGGGAGGCCGTTTTCAAATGAGGTCCGCATGGCCCTGCGGGCCCGGAGGGTGGGCTTTAGCCGGAGCGAGGCTTCAGCCTCGCTCCCCGGCGCCTGCAGAAAGCGTTTTCAAATGAGAGTCCTCGTGCGCATCTTCGCCGCGGCCGTGGTCTTGCTGGCGATCGCTATCGCCGCCGCAGTCGTGGTGCTGCAAAGCGGCTGGTTCCACGAATACGTCCGCAAGCGCATCGTCGCGGAGCTGGAACGGGCCACCGGAGGCCGCGTGGAACTGGGAGGCTTCTCGTTCCGTGTGGAAACGCTCACAGCCCGCGTGGCCCCGTTGGTCCTCCATGGCAAGGAAGGTCCCACCGAGGCGCCCCTGCTAAGGGCTGACTCGGTCAGCCTCGGCTTGCGCATCATTTCCGTGTTGGAGCGCAAGATCGACTTGGCTTCGCTCATCGTTGACAAGCCGCGCGTTCACGTAGCGATTTATCCGGATGGATCGACCAATCTGCCCAATCCGCGAGAGCCCGATGTGGCCGCCTGGGCCGGGGCACTGATCGATCTCGCGGTGCGCCGCTACGAAGTTAACGATGGAGTCGTGGAGTATGACAACCGGAAGACTCCGCTCGGAGTGCGGGGCGAAGGACTGCAATTGCGTATGCGCTACGACCGCAAGACGCCGGCCTACCACGCGGATCTGAATTCCCGTGGCGTGCGCGTGGCGTCGGGAGAATTCGCGGCTGTCGACGCCGCGCTTGCCGCGCAGTTCGCTGTGGAGCGCTCGCGCGTCGTGGTTTCACGCCTGAGCTTGTCTACCAGGCAATCTCAGATGGAGCTGAGCGGCGAGCTCCGGGATCTCCGCCGGCCACGTGGCTCCTTCGATGTGAAAGCCAAAGCCGCCGTGCGCGACTTAGTCACGACGTTTTCCATTCCGCTGCAGCCGGTTGGGACCACGGAGTTCAAGGGACGCGTGAATATCGATTTCACGGATCGGGTCCGTTTCACCCTCAGTGGCTTCGCCAATGCGCGCGGCCTTGCCTACGCCAAGGACAGGCTGAAGCTGCAGGGCGTGGATTTATCCGCGGACGTAACCGCCGCGCCGGATCAGGTCTCTCTAAAGAATCTCAAGGCAGCCGCTCTTGGAGCCGGCTTCACCGGATCGGCGACGCTTGACCATTGGTCCGCGCTGCGCGTCGATGGCGCGGTAAAGGATCTCACAGTCGCCCAAGCCGCCCAGCTTGTCACCGATCGTCCCATGCCCTGGAACGGCGCCATGTCCGGCGACATTTCTTTTGCCTCCACCCTGCGCAAGAACGATGCAAAGGCCCGCGTCAACCTTTCGGTTATGCCGGTTTCGCCCGAAGTGGCAGCGAACGGGTTGACCGGCAGCATCCACGCCAATTACGACCAGGTCACCGGAAATATTTCATTCGATCCATTTGTCAATCTCGCCACGGGCTTCACGTCGCTGGAAGCGTCGGGGACCTTGAACAAGGCCATCCAGGTGCGGTTTAAGTCCATGCGGCTCGACGATGTCTTGCCGGCTCTCGCGCTTCTCGATCCGAACTCGCCGAAGGACCTTCCCCTGAAGCTGAACAACGGAACCGCGGAGGCTTCCGGAACGGTTACCGGGCGCCTGGATAATCCCCAATTTCAAGGGCAGGCGAGCGTCACCAATGGAGTCCTCGAAGGCCATGCGTTCGATAAATTCACGGCGAGCCTCACGGCCAGCAAAAGCGCAATCGCGGCCTCGCGGTTTACGCTCAGCCGCGGAACGGCCGAGGTTACCGGAAACGCCAATGTCGTCGCGCGCAACGAAAGCTTCGACGATGCTTCCATCGGCGGTCAGGCGACCGCTCGAAACGTCAACCTTGACGAGCTCGCGCGCGAAGTGGGGCAGCCGGTCTTGCCGGCGGCCGCCAAAGTCTCGGGCTTGGCTTCAGCGACAGTGCGCTTTTCCGGCTCCGCGAAGGCGCCCGGAGCAGAGATCGCGTTGGATGTCCAAAAGCCTTCCGCATTTGGCGAGCAGCTCGACCGCCTGCGCGCCAACTTGCGTATCGCGCCCGATGCGCTCGACGTCTCCGGCGGCGAGGCGGAGGATGGGCCGGGAAGGCTACGCTTTTCGGGAAATTACCGGCGTTCCGGTAACGATTGGAAATCGGGCGAAGCCCAAATCCAAATCGCGGCGCAGAACCTTCCTGCGAAGCGAGTCGACGCGCTCTCGCGGATCGCTCCACACTTGGATGGCCGTCTATCGGCCGATATCAAGGGAAGGCTTCAAATCGCCAACGGCGCCGTTTCGCTGGAATCGGCGGACGGAAACGCTTCGGCGCAGGCGGTGACTTTCGATGGCCAGGCCCTCGGGGAAGCTACCCTGGCGGGCGCCACCAGCGGCGGTGTAGCCAACGTTTCCGGCTCGGGCAAAGTGCGCGACGCCGCGTTCCAAGGACAGGGCTCTTGGAAGCTCCAAGGCGACGAACCCGGCTCGGCCACGCTGCAGTTCTCCAGAATCAGCGTCGAATCGGTCCACCAACTGGCGATAATGACCGGCGCCGCGCCCCAGGCAGCGGAGGAGCTGCCCTTCCAGGGATTCGTTCAGGGCCGGGCCACGCTGTCTCTGCCGCTGCGCCGTCCCCAAGCGTTTCAAGCCGAAGTGACGCTTGATTCGGTCGAGCTCGACCCCAAGGCCAATCAGGCTCGTCGGCTGGGCGTGCAACCGGGAGACATCGTACTCAAGAACAGCGGACCGGTGGTCGTGGGGGTGAACTCGCGCGAGGCCCGCATCGCGTCCGCCAAGTTCAATGCGCGCGACACCAGCCTGGAGGCCAGAGGAACCATACCTTTTACGGGCGGCGGAGCGGATATTTCCGTAAACGGATCGGTGAATCTGATCGTGCTCCAGTTGCTGAACCCCAATTTCCTGGCGTCGGGCAACGCGGCGGTAACGGCTACCTTGCAAGGCTCCCTGACCAGTCCGTCGCTGAACGGCCGATTGGAAATCAAAGACGCCTCCTTGTACCTGAACGACATTACTACCGGAGCGGATCACGCAAATGGAGTGGTGCGGTTCGACCGCAATCGCGCCATCGTCGAGAAATTGACGGCTCAGACCGGTGGCGGAACAGCCACTTTCGGCGGATTCATCGAGTTCGGCCAGGCGCTGACGTATCGTCTTCAAGCGCAAGCCAAGCAGGTGCGCGTCCGCTATCCAGAGGATTTAAGCAACACGTTCGATGCAAATCTCACCCTGACCGGAACCTCGGACACCAGCACGCTGGCCGGCACGCTCACCCTCAACCGGACAGTCTTCAATCCCAGCACGGACCTGGCGCGCCTGCTGGCCGCGGCCTCCCAAGCGCCATCCCCCGCGAATCTTGCGCCGAGCGACTACTTGCGCGGCATGTCCTTCAATATTCAGATCGAAGGCTCTCCGGACTTCCAATTTCAGACTTCATTGACGCGCGACGTTGAGGCGGCCGTGAACATGCGGCTACGAGGCACGCCCGCGCGTCCTCTGTTGTTGGGAACCATCGAGGTGACCGAGGGCGAGGTGCAGCTCTTCGGCAACACGTACGCCATAGACCGGGGCGAGATTCGTTTTCAGAATCCCGTCAGAATCGAGCCGATTTTGGACATGCAGCTCGAAACCAAGGCTCGGGGGATTGTGGTGACGGTCAGCTTGACGGGAACCATGCAAAAGCTGAATGTTAATTATAGCTCCGACCCGCCGCTGAAGCAGTCCGAGATTTTGGCTCTGCTGGTCGTGGGCCGCGCGCCTTCGGACGTCAGCGCCTTCGGCACAACCGCCGCTACCGGCAGCTTCGCGGGCGCGACCGATCTGGCGCAGGCGCTTTCCTCCCAACTTTCCAACCGCTATCAACGCTTCTTCGGCGCCACCCGCGTCAAGATCGACCCCTATCTGACCGGTATCGACACCCTGCCCCAAGCCCGCCTGACATGGGAGGAGCAAGTCTCCAAAGACGTCACCTTCACCTACATCACCAATCTCAACCGCACGCAGGAGCAGATCATGCGCGTGGAATGGGACTTCGATAAGCACTGGTCCGCCGTAGCATTGCGCGACGCCAACGGTCTATTCGGCATCGACTTTCAGTACCGGAAACGGTTGAAGTAACGCCCGGCTTATTCAATTTGAACTACTAGACCTGAAACTCTTCGCGCGCCGCGAACGATTTCGTGGCGCAGGCACTCTTGCCGGCCGCGTCGAGACTCGTCTCGACGCCTGGGGACGCGCCAGACCGGGCCTCGACACGAGTGTTCGCGCCATGAGAATCTTCGCCCGCTGCGACGATTTTTGGTGGGGTCTGGCTTTTAGCCTGCCGCCGGGCTTTGCCCGGCGTTCGGCGGCGACTCTGCTGCCTTGTGGGGCGGACGCCCTCATCCGCGCCGGA
>DASQJB010000039.1:0-3007 GCA_035631295.1 Bryobacteraceae bacterium
TTCAGCGCAAGCGCTCTTGAATCAAATAGTTTGGCCGGTTATTTTCGACTTAATTGGTCCAATCTGTGCACGCGCCCTTAAATGCCGCGTACTCCTTGAGTTAGAAACGCGTGGGCATCAGGATTGGCCAGTTAAGTCGGCCACTCGTAAGAAGCGGCGTCGTCGTTATCGGACATTAACGTATCCGATTCTCTCGCGTATCAGCCAGAGGCTGGGAGTTCAGTTCGGGCTAGCTGGGTCCAAGCGGTTGTGTTCTCGGTCCAGTTGGTATTCCGAGATGCTCCGAAACACGGCCAGGAAGCACCGGCGTCACAGCGCAGCGCTTGAGCTGAAGGCTAGGGTCTCAGCCCGACCGCTAGTAGGGGTAGCCCTTTAGCCGCGGCGTCCGCGGCTTCCACTCCGGGAGCCTCGCGTATTTGTCGCCGAGCGGCATCTTTACTGCCGGGAGATTCTGCTGGTCGAGGACCTGGTCTTCGGGGATCACGCCGTTGATGAACAGCAGATACGCCGTCAGCCCGTAGACCTCGTCCGGTGTCAGCGTTCCTTCGCGATTAAGCGGCATCCCGCGATTGATGTAGTCCCAGACCGTGGTGGCGAACGGCGCGCGAAGCGGCAGGATGCGCCCCCGCGCCCAGACGTCGGGATTCGTGGGATCCTTGCTCTTCAGAATCGGCGCGGCGCCGCCGGTGCCATTGGCGCCGTGGCATCCCGCGCATCCCTTCGAACGATACGTAAGCGCGCCTTCCTTGGCGCTGCCTTTTCCCGGCGGAAGCTCCTCGCCAGTTGGACTGATCGAGATGTCGCGCGCACGGATCTCCTCGGCAGACGGCGTGCGTCCGATGCCGTACGTGAGCCCCTGCGCCAACACCGGGAAGCTCATCAGGAGCAACGAGAACGCGACCGGCAGGACTCTACGCGAAGCCATTGGTCACGCTCCCATCCTTCGCGATCTTCCATGGCTGCACCGAGTTGTCGAGCCCCGGCACGCTGAAAGTTTCATCGAAGGTCTTGTTCCAGTACTTGGCGATCTGCTCGCGCGTCGGCTGCGCCTGGCCGATCTCGTCGACGCAGCGCGACATGATCTCGGTTTCGTTGCCGTCCCACTGCCACCCGTAGGTAAACAGGCAATGGGCCATCCGCTGCGGTGTTCCCTGGAACTGCGCCTTATTCCATTTCTTGCCGCCGTCGGTGGAGACCTCTACCTGCTTGATGGCGCCGCCGCCGGACCAAGCCAGGCCACGGATTTCGTAGAAGCCCTTGGCTGGCAGCCGCTGTGCACCGGACGGGTACGTGATGACGGACTTCGGACCGATCTGGTAGCCGAGCGCCGCCTCTTTCTCATCCTGATCGAGATGGCCAAAGTCGTTGTAGTTCATGTAGTAACGGTCCACCAGCTTGATGCGCTGCACCCACTTGGTGTGGAGGATCCCTTCGAAGCCCGGCACCATCAGGCGCATGGGGAATCCGTTCTGTGGCCGCACCGCCTCGCCGTTCATGCCATAGGCGACGAAGCAATCGTCCATTGCCTTGGCGACCGGCATGCTCGATGCGCCCTTCACTTCTTCCGAGCCCTCGGCAACGAACCACTTGGCGCTGCCTTTCAAGCCGCACTCCTTAAGCAGCGTGGACAGCAGTACACCCGTCCATTCCGCATTGCTCGTCATGCCGTGCGTTTCCTGCACGGTCTTGGCACGCCGTGACGATCTGTTGCCGGCGCACTCGATGAAGTGCAGGCGCGTCACCGACGGGAGGCGCTTCAGGTCGTCCACGGTGAAGGTCAGCGGACGATCCACCAGGCCGTGGATCATCAGCGTGTGCTTCGCAGGATCGATATCCGGCAGGTACGAGCCACGCGTCGTCGCGTAGTAGTGCAGCGAGGACGGCGTGATGACCCCGACCTGATCCTGTAACGGGCTCGCGACATGGAACGTGAGGCCGAAGGTGTCGGGCGTGGGCCTGCCTCCGTGCGGAATGCGGACCGAGGTGGTGTACTTCGACCTCGCGCCGTAGCCAATCTCGCCCTCGCGCTCGCCTTTGATCATCGGCGGCTGCGCCGGAGCCTGCTGCCCGAAGGCGGGCGCTGCAGCACTCAATGTGAGGCCGCCGGCCAAGGCGGCTCCGTTTCTCAGGAACTCTCTTCGAGCAGCTTGTTTCTCGCGCATTGGTGCTCTCCTGAAAGAATCGGTTGAAGCTCCCAACAGTATACACCCACAGCATTTTCCAGCCCCGCGCCAATGCGTCATGCCTGGTGTGCTATTTCGTTTGGGTGCTCGCCAATATAACTTCGAAGTGTTCCGTTTTTGCAGCTGGGGAGCCGCGTATACTGACCCCCACCATTTCGCCAGGTCCCTTGTCCCAAAGAGCCAGTCGCGTATCAGCAATCTTGCGAACGGGGTGACCATCGATGTCGATGATGACCGCGCTTTTTTTCAGTCCGGCCTTCGCCGCAGCGCCGCCGCTAAGCACAGTGCGGATGCGGCATTCGCCGTCGCGTTCCTCTAAACGCACTCCGAGGAGGCCAGCAGGATACCTGTTTCTTACTGAAAAGGACGTAATTCGCCATTGCGCCCTGACGCAGAACGGCCAATCGTTCCACACATCTGAGAGTTAAGCTTCGGGCGGATTGTTTGAATGTAAGTCAGAGTGAGGAGCGCGTGGTGTATAAGAAGCTGAACTCAACGGGAACGTTGATTCAGAAAACAACCGGGGGGGCTCCTCACGAGACATTATGTATTACATCGGACTGGATGTTCACAAGAAGACGATCAGCTACTGCGCAAAGGATGCGAGTGGCCAAGTCCATCGGGAAGGGACGATCGGAGCAAACCGGAATGAGTTGGACTGTTGGATGAAAACACTTCCGCAACCATGGACAGTGGCAATGGAGGCAACGATCTTCACCGGCTGGATCTACGATCATCTGAAGCCACACGCAGCGGCTGCGAAGGTCGCTCATCCACTCATGTTGCGGGCGATCGCGGCGGCAAAAAAGAAGAACGACAGCATC
>DASQJB010000040.1:0-13769 GCA_035631295.1 Bryobacteraceae bacterium
CCTTTGCCGGTTCTGTTTATCCAGCTCGATGATCCTCCGCGGTCCATGTATTACATCGATCCCAAAACGGCGAGGATCGTGGCAGGCTATTCCGGCTCAGGCTCGCGGTGGAACCGCTGGCTTTATCACGGTCTGCATTCGATCGACCTTCCCTGGCTCTACAAGCACCGCCCGGCCTGGGATATCGTCGTATTGGCGCTGATGCTCGGCGGGGGCGCGTTGGCGGTCACATCAGTGATACTGGCGGCCCAATTCCTGAGACGCGTTGGGGTTCGCGGGCGCGTTCGTTGACACCCTCAACCCCGGAGAGTATCTTAGTCCCCAATGAGGAAGTGGTTCGCTTGCGCGGCGATCTTTGCCATTGCGCCGGCGGTAGCGCAAACCGCGAAGATCTATGCGCCGCCCAAAACGCCCTGGGGAGATCCCGATCTCCAAGGAGTGTGGCCCGGAACCGATATGGTGGGGACGCCGCTGGAGCGGCCGCGCGACTTCGGCGCAAGGAGCGTCCTGACGGACCAGGAATACGCGCAGAGACAGGCTCGCGCCCGGAACCAGACCAACATCGATTCGCAGGAAACGGTGAACGAGACCACACGCTGCGATCCTAATCGTGGCGGGCTCGGGAACACGCCGACAACCTGCTCCAACGGAGTCAGCATCGGCCCTCCGCTTTATTGGGACGACCGCGGGAAGCCGAACCGGCAAGCTTCGCTGATTGTGGATCCTCCGGATGGGCGGATTCCGCCCTTAACGGCGGAAGCGCAGAAGCTCGCCGCGGATCGGGCGGCGGCGCGACGGTCGCGTCCGTGCGCCGCGACTGCAGGCGGCTGCCACGATTCCTGGGAAGACGAAAGCCTCTGGGACCGCTGCATCACGCGCGGCGCCGTCGGATCGATCGTCCCCAATACATATAACCAGGGCAACCAGATCATACAGACGCCGGGCTACGTGATCCTGCGCAACGAAATGATTCACGAAACGCGGATCATCCCTGTGAATGGGCCAGTGGATGGGCGTCCGCATGCGCCTTCCGGCATCCGGACCTGGATGGGAGATTCTCGTGGCCACTGGGAAAACGGGGCGCTGGTGGTAGAGACTGTCAACTTCAATGGCCGTGACGTCATCGTCGGTACGCCGGTGAGCGACAGCGTGCGTTTGGTGGAACGCTTTACCCGCCTTGGGCCCGATACGCTCGAATACCGGCTTACCGTAGACGACCCCAAGACCTGGACCAAACCGTGGACGGCAGCCTTTCCGCTGCGGCGAGACCCGAAGTACGTGCTGTACGAGTACGCCTGCCACGAGGGGAATTACTACATGTACAACGCGCTTACGGGCGCGAGGAAGCAGGAGCAGAAATGAATACAGGTTTGGCGCTGGCGGGCTGGGCACTCGCGGGCGGGGCGGCGCTGGCGCCGCTGGCCGCCCCGGCGCGCGCGCATCATGCGTTCGCCGCGGAGTTCGACATCGGCAAGCCGCTGAGGCTCCAGGGAGTGGTCACGGAAATGGAATGGATCAACCCGCACGCCTGGATTCATTTAGACGTGAAGGGGCCGGATGGGAAGGTCACCAGTTGGATGGTGGAAGGCGGCAGTCCGAACATACTGCTGCGGCGCGGCTTCACCAAGAAATCGCTGGAGAAGGGGACAGAGGTGGTTGTGGAGGGCTATCAGGCCAAGAACGGGGAGAATCGCGCCAACGGGGCGAACATCACGTTCCAGGACGGAAAGCGCCTGTTTCTGGGCGGGTCGAGCCCGGAGGAGTTGCCGCAGAAATAAGGGGATCGGAGAAGCGGCTAAAGCCTGGCGGCGCCGCGCCGATAGTCCCTATGGTGGTTATCGGGGTGATCGGCCTCTTTCTGGCCGCGGTTTGCACTTTTGGCTGGCTGGAGACGCTGGCTATGGTGTGATCGTTGAAGCGCGGCTCCGCTCGCGTCGCCCCGCCGGCCGTGTCTTGTGAGATATCGCACAGCGTGAATCAGTCGCTTGCGGCCCTGGGCCGCAAGACCGGCGAGGAGGGGGCCAGCGCGCAGGTCTTAGTAGTGGAAGACAACGCCGTTAATCAGCAGGTCGCGGTCATGATGCTGGCTAAGTTCGGGATCCGGGCGGAAGTCGCGGCCAACGGGGGCGAGGGGTTGGAGAAGCTGCGCGCGCAAGCGTACGGCTTGGTCCTCATGGACTGCCAAATGCCGGAAATGAATGGCTACGAAGCAACCACCCAAATTCGCCAGTTGGAAAACTCCAACTGCCGCGTGCCATGACGGCGCAGGCGATCGGTTCGCGCGAGCGCTGCCTGGAGCACGGCATGGACGACTTTATCGCCAAACCCGTCAAATTGGAGGATCTCCGGCGCGCCCTGGACGTCTGGCTACGCGCGGCGAGCGTGGAAACAGTGGTGGCTCCGGCGAACGCTGTTTGAAAAGAGTCGCCCGCTTGAAAGGCGGGCTGCAGCCAAGATTGGCCGCCCCACAACGGGCGGTCTGGGCTATAATCCTGGATGAGATGTTTCGCGGCGGCGTCCTTTGTATTTTGACTTCCGCGCTCTGTATTGCTGGGTTCGCGCAAGATCCGGCAAGCACAAAAGCCTCAAGCCCGGAATCTTCGAGCAAAGAGCCCTCGAGCAAAGATTCGTCCCCCAAAGACGCCTCGATCAAGGTTCAGGTGAACGATGTTATCGTTCCCGTCACCGTTACGGACGCGAAGGGACGCTTCGTCACTAACCTGGAACAGCAGGATTTCCAAATCTTCGATCAGGGCAAGGAGCAGTCCATCCGCTACTTCAACCGGGAGCGCAATCAGCCCGTGGTGGTCGGCTTTCTGATGGACCTGAGCAACAACAGCAAGAGCCAGTGGAAGAGTTACCAGACGGCTGCCGAGGAGCTGGTCTATACGCTGCTGCCGGGAGACAAGAAGTACTCGGGCTACCTGATCGGCTACTCGACGGAAGCCGAAGTGATGGTGAACACCACATCGGATCCCGAACCGATTGTCGACAAGCTACGGAAGATAAAGCCGGGCGGCGGCTCGGCGCTGTTTGACGCCATTTACATGTCCTGCACCAGCCGCAAGCTGGTCCAGGGCGAGCCGACCGAGCCGAGGCGCGTGATCGTGGTGATCGGCGACGGCCACGACAATTCCAGCAAAAAGACGATGGAGGAGATCTTGGAGCTGGCACAGCGGAATGAGGTAACCATTTTCGGCATCAGCACCACCGCCTACGGCTTCCAAACGGGAAGCGAGGGCGTGTTGGAGCGGCTGGCGGAAGAGACGGGCGGGCGGGTCGAGTATCCGCTTCAGAACGTAAACAAGGATGTCTCAGGTTATCTTCAAATCCCTTCGGATGAAGGCAACTACGTCTACAAAGTGGGGACGGGCGGCTACGCGTCGGCTTTGTCCAACGCCATTTTCCACGCCATCGGGAACATCGCCGGCGAGGTCACCACGCAATACATCCTGCACTATACTCCGGACGCCGCGGCGCTGGATTCCGGCCGGCAGTTCCGCGAGATCAATGTCAAGGTGAACTTGCCGGACGTTAAAGTGAGAGCGCGCAAAGGATATTATCCCTTCGCGCCGTAGGGCCTGAGTCTCTCGCAAAGGCGCAAAGCACGCAAAGAAAATAACAGAAGAATCTCTGCGTGCTTTGCGGCTTTGCGAGAGACTCGGCATTTGGAATGGGCGATAACATACAGGAGATGCCCGCAACCACGCTGCAACACGCGCGTTTGTCGATCCTGAAAGCTTAGCCTCCGGGAGAGCGGGTGATCCCGGTAGGCGTCCTGCTGCTCGATCCCGGGCGCGATCGCCTGTACGTGCGGGTGCGGAGGGACTGGGACAATATTCAGCCCGAGGAAGCTGAGGTTCTGGAGTTGATGGAGCAGGGCCTGGCCGACACCGCGGCGCGGCGTGGCTGCTGGATTATTTGCAAGACAGGCTCTCCAACACCTTCCGCATGAGCGAGCCGGCCGAGGTGATGGTGGAGGATTTCGAGCGGGCGCTGGCGCGCTATTATCGCCAGCACGTTCCGGCAACGGTGCGCAAATTCGTCACGCACCTGCATGTTCATCGCGCGCATCGTGGGCCGCTCCATGGAACCGCGCATCCCCGACGGTAGTTTTTGCGTTTTTCGCGCCCCGGTGGTGGGTTCGAGAGAAGGAAGGCTGGTGCTGGTGGAAGCGCTCGGCAGGGGATCGAACGACCGCTATACCGTGAAACGCTATCACAGCGAAAAGACGCGCCCACCGGACGGCTCCTGGAGCCACGCGCTTATCCGCCTTGAGCCGCTGACATAAGGAATTTGGAGCCTGGGAACTGCAGCCGGAAGAGGACCAGTATCGGATTTTTGCGGAGTTTTTGAGCGTCCTGGAATAAGCTGTCGGTCTATCAGCTTTTAGCCTTCAGCTAAACCTCTTCTCGAACGCCCAGATCAACTCGGCGTCCCGGGTCGCTTCCACAGTCGCCTTCACTTGGTCGCGCATTTCCCCATGAAAGCGGCTGGAGGCTAGCGCCGTCAGCGCCTCAGACGCGAGGTCGGCTGATTCCTCGGGTAGGACTGAAAGCAAAAACTCCGCGGCTTGTTGGAGTGGGCTGGCGCCGAGCGCGATCAGAATCGCGCGGCGGATTTCCGGCGAAACTCTCGTCTTCCAAAAACGCTTCAATATTTCGATGGCTTCCAATTCTCGCGAAGCCGCGAGCGCGGCGGCGGCTTCGGCGCGGACGTCTTCCTCCTCATGAGTCAGGAATTTCTCGATGAAGGGGAGCGCGCTCTCCGGCGCGAGGCTCAAGAGGCTGGAAAAGCACTGGCCGAGGACTTCCGGCTCGCGATCTCCCATCAGGAGCTTCAATCGCAGGAGCAGCGCGCCTTCTCCTCTGCCGAATTGCGCGATGGCGAGCGCGGCGTCCAACCGCACGGGCTTTTCTTTATCGGCAAGACGATCGGCGAAATGAGTCAGGATTTCGAGATCGTCCATTTGGCAATCGACCAGCGCGAGCGTGCAGGAGCCGCGAAGCGTGGCTGCCGTATCGGTGCTGCCGCCCCACACGGCTCGAGTTGCACATGATCGATCCCGCGCAGGAACACGCCGGCCTGGCGGCAGTTGAGGTCCTTTAGCGCTTTTGCGATGGCGTTCTTGGCCCAGCATTGCGGGTCGGACTTCACCGGGTCGATGAAGAAGCGGTCAAACGCGGCGATCAGGTCGTCCATCAGCTCTTCGATTCGCAGATCGCCGGCGATCGCCGCCGCCTTCGAGACCAGAAAGTTGTTGCGGTCCTTCAGGGCTTTTCGGAGGGCGTCGCGGACGCTCGCCGGATCGGGGGCGTGGCGCAGCGCCTCGATCTCGGCGAGCTTTTTCTCAAACGCCTGCTTGGCCACGCGTCTTGACGAATTCCAGCACTTCTTGCTTGGGGGCTCCCGGCTCGAAGCAGCGGCGGCAGCGGGCCTCGTACATCCCGGATGCGCCTACTACGATCAGGTCTTCCGACTCCACCAAACGCTGCGTGTGCTTGGCCGGATTGCCGCAGCGCATGCAGATGGCCAGGGTTTTAACGATTGATTCGGCCAGGCAAAGAAGGTCGGGCATGGGCGGAAAGGGACGGCCGCGGTAGTCCGTGTCGAGCCCGGCGACGATCACTTGCTTGCCGGCGTCGGCGAGCTGGCCGGCGACCTCGACCAAACCGGCGCCCAAGAAGTTCGCCTCGTCGATTCCCACCACTTGGGTGCGCCAGTCGATGCGGTCCAGAATTTCACTCGTCCCGCTCACGACGATCGATTTCATGCGTTGGTCGCCGTGAGTCACGATTTCGTCTACGGAGTAGCGGTTGTCGAGGGCGGGCTTGAAAACCTGCACGCGCTTTCGGGCGATGCCGGCGCGGCGGAGCCTGCGGATCAACTCTTCGCTTTTTCCCGAGAACATCGGGCCGCAAATGACCTCGATCCATCCGCCCTGGCTCGTGAGGATCTCCATGCGAACTGATAGCATAGCGCAGGGAATCCGCTCTGGTAGCGTTCTGCGATAGACTATTGTGAGCATTATGAGAAGCAGAGTGGCCAGATTCCTGCTCACGATGGCGGCCGCTACGGCCACAATCACGCTATACTTGCCGCTCTTCGGCCAATTTCCCGCGGAGAGCACGATTCCTAAGGACAAACGCCGCGCACGGCCTCTTGCGAAAGGCTCGACCGCGCCCGCGCCCCGCACCAAGGACGGGAAAATCGATCTCTCGGGCGCCTGGGGATACGCCGGCTACACTTCCGACATCGCCAAGGACTACGACGTCGGCGAGCTTCCCATGACGGAATTCGGCGAAAAGCTCTTCAAGCAGCGGCAGGCCAATCAAGGCGTGGAAGATCCCGAAGCGCGCTGCCTGCCCACGGGCGTTCCGAGACGCGATCCTTATCCGATGAAGATCCTTCAAACGCCGGGTCTAGTAGTGATCCTGTTTGAAGGGAATTTGCACAGCTTCCGCCAGATTTTCACCGATGGCCGCTCCCATCCCAAGGATCTCGAGCCCACCTGGTGGGGTGACTCCATCGGGCACTGGGAAGGCGATGAGCTGGTGGTGGACACCATCGGCTTCAATGGAAAAACCTGGCTCGATCTCGCGGGACACGGAAGTTCGGACCAACTTCATGTGATCGAGCGCTATTCGCGTCCGGACATGGGGCATCTGCGGAACGAGATCACAATTGCAGATCCTGTCTACTACACCAAGCCGTGGAAAGTAGTAGAGATTACTCCGCAGTTGCAGGGCGAGCTGATCGAGTACATCTGCACGGAAAACGAGCGCGACTCCCGGCACCTCGACATTATCAACGAGCAGTTGAAGACGAAGAGCAGGTAATAGCGCGATGAATCTAACGGCACTCTTCATTCAACGGCCGGTGATGACCGCCTTGGTGATGATGGCGATTCTTCTTTTCGGAATCGCCGGCTACCAGGCCTTGCCGGTCAGCGATCTGCCCAACATCGATTTCCCCACTATCCAGGTGCAAGCGACTCTGCCGGGGGCGAGTCCAGAAACCATGGCGGCGTCGGTGGCGCTGCCGCTGGAGCGGCAGTTCACCACCATCCCGGGAGTCGATTCGATGACTTCCCAGAGCTCCCGCGGAAGCACCAACATTACGCTGCAATTCGTGCTGGAACGCAACATCGACGCGGCCGCGCAAGATGTGCAGGCGGGCATCGCGGCGGTGGTCAGACGTTTGCCGCCCAATATGCCCGCGCCGCCGCAGCTTCAGAAAGTCAATCCGGCGGATCAGCCGATTCTGATGATGAGCCTGAATTCGAAGACGGTCTCGCTTCAGCAGGTCGATGAATACGCAGAATCGCTTATCGCTCCCCGCATTTCGTCGGTGAACGGCGTGGCGCGCGTGGACGTTTGGGGCTCGGCGAAGTACGCGGTGCGCGCGCAACTCGATCCCAATCAACTCGCGGCGCGCAATATCGGAATCGACGAAGTGGCGGACGCCCTTTCCCGGCACAACGCGAACCTCCCCTCCGGAACGCTCTGGGGGCCACATCAGGCTTTCACCGTGCAAGCGAACGGCCAGGTGATGACCGCGGAAGCTTACCGGCCGCTGATTGTGGCTTACCGCAACGGCTCGCCCGTGCGGCTGGAAGAGATCGGGCACGTTTATGACAGCGTTCAGTACGACAAGGAATACGCTTGGTATAGTGCGAATCGCGCCATCATGTTCCAGGTCCGGAGGCAGCCGGGAACCAACACGGTGGATGTCGTCGACCGGATTGAGAAGCTGATGCCGGAGTTCCGGTCGCTGGTTCCTCCCGCGATCAGTTTGGATACCGTCTACGACCGCTCGACTTCGATTCGGGAATCGGTGAATGACGTAAAATTCACGCTGGAGCTCGCCATGGTGCTGGTGGTGCTGGTGATTTTCCTCTTTCTGCGCAACGTCTCCGCCACCCTCATTCCCAGCCTGGCGCTGCCACTTTCCGTGATCGGCACGTTCGCCGCCATGTCGTTGCTCGGCTACAATCTCGACAATCTTTCGCTGATGGCGCTGACGCTGGCCGTCGGGTTCGTGGTGGACGACGCGATCGTGGTGCTGGAGAACATTGTCCGGCACATGGAAATGGGCAAATCGCGAATCGCGGCCGCGCTGGAGGGAGGACGCGAGATCGCGTTCACCATCGTCTCCATGACCATCTCTCTGGCCGCCGTTTTCATCCCCGTGCTGTTCATGGGCGGCATTATCGGCCGGTTATTCCATGAATTCGCCGTGGTGATCATGGTGGCGATTCTGATCTCGGGGTTCGTATCGCTCAGCCTGACGCCCATGCTGTGCAGCCGTTTTCTCAAGCCTCCTTCGGAACGGCACAACGCCCTGTTCCGCGCTTCGGAACGCGTCTTCGACGGAATGCGCGACCTGTATGCATGGACGCTGAGGGGCGTGGTGCGGCATCGCTTCCTGTCGATGATGGCCGCCGCGGCCACGCTCGTGGCGACCATCTATCTCTACGGTTTTGTTCCCAGAGGCTTCATTCCCAACCAGGACACGGGTCAGATTCAGGGCTCCACCGAATTCGCCCAGGACGCGTCTTTCCAATCCATGGTGGATTTGCAGCAGAAAGTCGCCAACGTGATCCTGACCGATCCGAGAGTGGAAGGATTCATGTCGCGAGCCAGCGCCGGCCAAGGCGGCGGCAACCAGGTGGGCAACTCCGGCAATTTGATGCTGCGGCTAACGTCGCGCGCGCAGCGCACCGCTACTCCGGAACAAATCATCGAAGACCTTCGCCCCAAACTGAACGCGATTCCCGGCGTCCGGACTTATTTGCAGAACCCTCCGTTGGTGCGCATCGGCGGGCAACAGAGCCGCAGCGTGTATCAATATACGCTCCAATCGCAGAATCTGAATGACCTCTACCGCTCTTCGCAGGATTTCGAGAAGCGCATGAGGGAGATTCCGGGCCTAAGCGATGTGAACAGCGACCTGCTGATCTCCAGTCCTGAAGTGGTGCTGGATATCGATCGCGACCGTGCCTCCGCCTTGGGCATCAAAGCCGATCAGATCGAGGACTCGCTCTACAGCGCCTATGGCTCTCGGCAAGTTTCAGACATCTACGCGGCGACCAACGATTATTGGGTGATCATGGAGCTGCTTCCGCAGTACCAGACCGATCCGACGGCGCTCGATCTCCTGTATGTCCGCTCCACCACAACCGGCAAGCTCACTCCCCTCAGCACAATCGCCAAAGCGCGAACCACCGCCGGGCCTTTGGCCGTCACGCACCTTGGCCAGACTCCTTCGGTGACCATCTCCTTCAACCTCGCGCCTGGCGTTGCGCTGGGAGACGCGGTGGACCGGATCGAGCAGGCGGCGCGCGAAACCCTTCCGGATTCCGTTCGGGCGACGTTCATGGGCGTGGCCGCTGCATTTCAGTCCTCGCTCACGGGCATGGGATTTCTGGTGATCATGGCGATCCTGGTGATCTACATGGTGCTGGGGATCCTGTATGAGAGCTTTATCCATCCATTGACGATTCTTTCCGGGCTGCCTTCGGCCGGCTTGGGCGCCTTGGCGACGCTGCTTCTATTCCACGACGAATTGAATATTTACTCGTTCGTGGGCATTATCATGCTGGTTGGGATCGTCAAGAAGAACGCGATCATGATGATCGACTTCGCTCTGGATGCCCAGCGCGCGCAAGGCCTGGAGCCCAGCGACGCAATCTATGAAGCTTGCCTGGTGCGGTTCCGCCCCATCATGATGACCACCATGGCCGCATTGATGGGGACGCTGCCCATCGCTCTAGGACGGGGCGCGGGCGGCGAAGCCCGGCGGCCTCTGGGTCTGGCGGTGGTCGGCGGGTTAGTAGTTTCGCAGCTTCTCACGCTCTACATCACGCCTGTTTTCTATGTGTATATGGAGCGCATGCGCGGCGCGTTCAAAAAGCGTAAGCGGAGCGGGCGGCCCAGGAAGCTGGAGGCTGTGCCGGAGCCGGTCCTTGGGGATTGAACAGAACGTGTTGTGCGCTAGCATAATCTGTTGATTCCGCAGGGCTCGACACGAGTGTTGAGACGGCAGGCAATAGTGCCCTGCGCCACGAATTGAGACTACCAAACGAGAAGGAGATCGTATGATCCGCGTGCTTCCGGTGTCAGTTGCTTTGGTGGCCTTGACAGGCCACGCTCTCGCCCAGGTCGCGCCGCTCACCGCAAACGCCCCCGCTATCGCGCCAGGTCTGGGGCGGGGCAATCTTGCCCCCGTTGTGATCGGCCCCTCAGCCCCCGTACCGCCCGAAGTTGCGATCCCCCGTCCGGCTCCCGAAGAGTTGACGCAAGTGAACGACGCACTGGCGAAGTGGATCGCCTCGGACAAGTCGTCGACAAAGCCTCTGCTGCAGAAGTTTCAACCGCTGATGATGCTTCAACCTCCGCGTCTGAATGTCGCGGCTACGTACACGCAGACGCAGCAGCGGATGGGGCCCCGCCACTTAGGCTTCGTAGAGACCGCGAGCAAAGGCAATATCGACCTCTTGCTCCACGGAGATTCGATCACCGACTGGTGGGTGCAGGGGGACGCCAACAAGGCGATGTTCGACAAGTATTTCGGCGATATCAAGACGGCCAACTTCGCCATCGCCGGCGATACGACTCAAGGAGTTCTCTGGGGTCTGAAGAACGGTGAAGGCCAAGGATTCCAACCGAAGGCCGTCATGCTGATGATCGGGACCAACAATTCCGGCCAGTTCACCGCGCCGGAAATCGCCGAAGGGGTTGGCGCCGTCGTTTTGGAGATGCGGACGAACTTTCCCAATGCAAAGATTCTCCTGCTGGGGATTTTCCCGCGGAGCACGCCCGGCGATCCCGTGCGCGACAAGATCGCCGAGGTCAACAAGATCATTTCGAAACTTGACGACCGGCAACACGTCTTCTACATGGACATCGGCGCCAAGTTCCTGGACGAGAAAGGATACTTCCTGCCGGATGCATTCCGGGCCGACAACCTGCACCCGCAGGCGAAGGGATACGACATTTGGGGTGGCGCAGTGAAGGACAAACTCGCGGAGTTGATGAAGTAAAACGCCGGCTGAAAGCCCGCGGCTGCCAAGATTGGCCGTCCCACAGAGCAGCGGAGCCGCAACCAAACGCCGGGCAAAGCCCGGCGGCAGGCTGAAAGCCAGCCCCACCGAAATCGTCGCAGCAGGCAACGATTTTCAGGCGCTAGTGGAGAATCTTCCCCACCATGTGGATCAGGTCGGCCAGGTGAAAGGGCTTCCGGATGAAGCTGTCGGCTCGCAGGCCGTCCAGCGTGGCATGAACGGTTTCTTCTCCATAGGCGCTGGTTACCACAACCTTCAAACCGGGGTGTTCTTTGCGAGCATTTTCAAAAACCTCCCGGCTGGAGACGCCGGGCAGCGTAGCGTCTAAGAGCACCAAGTCAATGTCGTCATTGGCTCGCATCAGGTCGAGGGCGGCCGATCCGTCGCCGGCTTCCAGCACCAAGAGACCGGCTTTCCGTAGCGCCTTGGCGACCGCGAGCCGCAACAGATCCTCATCCTCAACCAGGAGGACTGTGCCGGTGGAAGGTGGAAGCGGTTCCGGCTCGGCGGCCGGACCGTGGGACGGCGCCCCCGGCTTTGACGCGCACGGCAACCAAATTTGAAACATGGCGCCGCGTCCCGGCTCGCTGGCAAACTTGATCGCTCCGAAGTGGTCTCGAACGATCCGCTGCACAACGGCTAAACCCAAGCCGCGGCCCGGAAACTTCGTGCTGAAGAACGGGTCGAAGACTCTGGACTGCACGTCCGGCGTCATCCCGCTGCCCGTGTCGGACACTTCTAGCTTGATGTAGTCGCCCTTGGACAGGTTCTTGAGCGCTGCATCGGCCGGTTTTCTTCCGACCCGCACCCACGCCGTGCTCAAGCGTATTGTTCCCTCCCGATTCCCGATTGCCTCGGACGCATTGGTGACCAGGTTCATCACCACTTGCCGGATCTGGGCGGGATTCACGCGCATAGGCGGAAGGTTCGCGCCCAGGTCGAGCTTCAGGACGGGATGTTTCGTGATGGAGAGCTTCAGGAGCTGAAGCATCTCCTCAATGAGCAGCGAGAGATCGACAGTCTCGCGATTGGGACAATCCTTCCCGCCGTAAATCATCAGTTGGCGGACGATTTCCGCGCCATGAATCGCCGCGGTTCGAATGCGCTGGAGTTGCTCGGTAACCGGGGAGCCGGCGGCTTCCTCGGCTAGCGCCAGTTCGCTGGAAGCTAAGATGCCTCCCAGCAAGTTGTTGAAGTCGTGGGCGATGCCGCCGGCCAGAACGCCCATGCTTTCCAGTTTTTGCCTTGCGAGCGCCTCGGCTTGCATGCGATTGGCTTCGGTGACGTCGATGCAGCAACCCACGATCCGATGAATGCTGCCGGCGGAATTGCGCATGGGCATGAGACGCGTATGGAAAGAGCGGCGCCCAGCCGGAAAGTTCAGCTCTTCATCATAGGAAATGGCCGACTCCTCTTCCAGGCAGCGGCGATAATGACTCGTCACCTTCGCGGCAACGTCTTCGGAAAGAACGTCCTCCACGAATTTCCCTGAGACTTCGCCGCTCGACAGCCCCGTCGCCTTTTCCTCGGCCGGATTAAACCAGACGATCTTGAAGCGGCTGTCGGAGGTAACGTCCATTACGAAGACACAGTCGGGAATGATGTCAAGCACTTGCCGGTTTGCCAACTCGCTGTGCCGCGCGGCTTCCTCGGCTTCCTTCTGCTTGGTGATGTCCTCGACGATGGCTATGAAGTATTTGGGCCGGTTCTCGAGATCCCGCACCAGCGACCGATGAAGCCTGCCCCAATAGACGCTCCCATCCTTCCGGATGTACCGCTTTTCGACCGTGAGGGAAGAAGCTTCTCCGGACAGCAACTGGCGCTGAACCATCCGATCCTGTTCCATGTCGTCCGGGTGCGTAATATCCGTGACCTTCTTTTTGCGCAGCTCGGTCTCGGAATAGCCGAGCATCTCGCAGTACTGTTTGTTGACCAGCAGCCATTCGCAATCTAAGCTGACCTGCGCGATGCCGATAGCCGCCTGAGAAAAAATCTCCTGGAGCGCCTCTGCACTGAGGTCCGCCTGCGCGGTTTTGTGTCCCGCCCCCCCCACACTCATATAGATCGTGATGCGTCCGTAAGTTCGATACTCTGTTGGCGAACGCACCCTGCCCCGGCCGTAAGACCTAGGTTCGATGGGGCGCATTTGCCTACGAATGGATTGGGGACTGACCGGCGGGTTGCAACCGGCTCATCGCATGTGGCGTACAACTCCGGAGGTGAGGTTTGGTGGTCTAACACCCGGGGACCTCCCGAACAAGAAGAGTATACCCCACTGTGTGTTGCGCCACTTTGATAATGTCCCCTTGAGACCTCGTTAGAAATGTCCCCTTAATCTGGAAGACCTCCCCCGAAGCGAGGAGTTCGGATTGGGGCGGACAGCGTTGAGCAAGAGGAACTGCAACGAGGGGGAGTGTTGGCGCGAGTGAAAGCGGGAGAGCTTCGGCTGAAGGACGCCGCGGCAGTGATGAAGGTCAGCTACCGCCAGGCCAAGCACTTGTGGAAGCGCTGCCAGGCAGGCGGGGCGGCGGCGTTAAAGCATGGCAATGCGGGACGGAAATCCCACCGCGCCCGGCCCGAGAAAGAACGCAAAAAGATCCTGAAGTTATGAGAATAGGGGACATTTTTAACGAGTTACGGTTGACACGCGCCTTATTACGCATTACGATACTACGTGACGCGACATAGAGTCTATGAAACACGT
>DASQJB010000041.1:0-22664 GCA_035631295.1 Bryobacteraceae bacterium
TGTGCATCTGCACCGGATATACCGTCACGCCCTTCGTCGAAGAATAAAACGCGTCGGGATGTACATCGGGACGGCCGGTTTTCGGATCGATTCCCGTAGCCCAGCTCACTTGCGACATCTCGCATGCAGAGATGAATTCCCCGTTTGTTCGATCGATTACATAGAAGTAACCGTTCTTGTTCGCTTGCATGATGACTTTGCGATTCCGATTGCCAATCCGAATATCCGCCAGCAAAAGGTGCTGAATAGCGTCATAGTCCCACTCGTCGCCGGGCGTGCACTGGTAATGCCACTTCAACTGACCGGTGTCTGCGTTGATGGCGAGGATGGAGGCGATGTAGAGATTGTCCCGCGGCGCCGTTTGCCTTCCACCGTTACGAACGTCGGATGACCACACGGCCCCATTGCCGGTTCCGACATACAAAAGGTTCTCATCGGGATCGTAGGCCATGCCGTCCCACATGGATCCGCCGCCCCCCATCTTCCACCATTCACCAGCCCATGTTTTTGCCGCGGCTTCCATGGCATTGTTCTCGAATCCCTTCGACGGATCACCGGGCGTTGTGTAAAACTTCCAGAGCTCTTGGCCGGTGGTCACATCGAATGCGGAAACGTAGCCTCGAAAAGGAGGAAATTCGGCGCCCGCATTGCCAATGAACACTTTTCCCTTCGCGGCGCGCGCGGCCATCGTGAGAGAGTATGAGGAGGTCTCGCCCTCTTTCGGTTCCGGGATCGCCCACGAAGACCACAGGAGTTTCCCGGTGGCTGCGTCCAGAGCCTGCATCCGTCCGTCGATAACGGGGACCAGCACCTTTCCTTCATAAAGCGCAATGCCCCGGCTATTCACACCGCAACAAAGGCGGGATTTTCCCGGCTGCGTCATGGTTCGATCCGCCTGCGGGTCGTAGCGCCAGATTTCTTTACCGGTTGTCGCGTCGACGGCGGCGACGATACTCCAATTCGTCACGGTATAGAGGACGCCATTCGAATACAGAGGAGTCGCCTGCTGGTTCCCGCCGCCGGGACCAAGTTCGTAAGACCATGCGAGCGCGAGTTTGCCCACATTCCCGGAATTGATCTGAGTCAGAGTGCTGTAGCGCTGCTCGCCCCAATCCATCCCATTGCTGAGCCATTCCGTGCCTTTTCCCGCGGCCTTCAGCACTTTGTCGTCAATCTTTTTTGCCTCTTGCCCGACCGCCAAAGTCGTCCAAGTAAAAAGAAGGATACTGGGCAATCCCACCAACGGCCCTGCTATTCGCTGCAATGTCATGGTCCCCTCAGCATACAACGCCGCTAAACGATAGCTCGCTTACTCGCCGACCATCCGGACAGGAAGCCGACTTGTGTACCGCGGCGGAGTTTGACTTTGGATCTTCCGACAGCTTACAGTTATCAGTTCACGTCTTGAAAAGTACTGGCAAGACCTTATCTTGCATGAAGAAAATTGGTTTTCTCTCATTCGGCCATTGGACACCTTCACCGCATTCACGAACGCAATCGGCGGCTGACGCGCTGCTGCAGTCCATAGACCTCGCCGTGGAGGCCGAGCGGCTGGGAATGGACGGAGCGTACTTTCGCGTTCATCACTTCGCACGGCAACTCGCATCACCGTTTCCGCTGCTCGCCGCGATCGGCGCCAAGACGCGAAGCATTGAAATTGGCACGGCAGTGATTGATATGCGATATGAGAACCCTCACTATATGGTGGAGGACGCCGGCGCAGCGGATCTCATCGCCGGCGGGCGCCTGCAGTTGGGAATCAGCCGCGGTTCTCCCGAACAGGTAATCGATGGGTGGCGCTATTTTGGCCACCGCCCGGCTGAAGGCGAGGACCATGCAGGCATGGGCCGGCGCCACGCCGAAGAATTCCTTGAGCTACTGGGCGGCAAGGGCTTCGCTCAGCCGAACCCTCATCCGATGTTTCCCAATCCGCCAGGGCTGTTGCGCCTTGAGCCGTACGCCGAAGGGTTACGCAATCGTATCTGGTGGGGCGCGGCTTCTAATGCCACAGCCGCTTGGGCCGCCAAGCTCGGAATGAATTTGCAATCCTCAACCCTCAAATGGGATGAGACCGGTGAGCCGTTCCACATCCAACAAGCCGCGCAGATTCGGGCCTTTCGTGCAGCCTGGAAAGAGGCTGGCCACTCCCGCATTCCGCGCATTTCCGTCAGCCGCAGCATCTTTGCCTTAATCGACGATCGTGATCGTGCGTATTTCGGACGAGGAGTTCAGGAACGGGACCAGATTGGCTTTCTTGACGAAACCACACGAGCGATTTTCGGCCGTGGCTACGCAGCGGAACCGGATATTTTGATCGAGCAGCTCAAGAAAGACGAGGCGATCGCAGCGGCAGACACGCTCTTGGTAACCGTCCCAAACCAACTGGGCGTCTCTTACAATGCTCATGTCATGGAGACAATCCTGACCATTGTCGCCCCTGCTCTCGGTTGGCGCTAAATCCGATATCGAGGCAATCGATTACTTCCGAGAAGCGGACCTGTGGCTCATCGAAATTACACGTTGCCGGGCGGTAATTGAAACGCCGGCCTACTTGACGATCGTCGGGATCCACTTCGCGGTTGGGCAATCGCCGGTGCTGCACTGCCAGAGGTCGCTCGGCCCCCCACCGAAGACGCGCGTTGAGCCGTTCTCGAAGGTCACTTCGAGTCCACGAAAGATCTTCAGGGCAGCGTCGCGAGCATGCCACCCCGATACCGTAATCCGGTCGCCCTCGCGGAGTGAGTCCTTGTCCCAGCCTTGCCTGCGCAATGTGTTGGGTGGGTACCCCTCGATCATCCAGCGTTGTGTCTTTCCGTCACCGCTCTCCACATCCAAAGCAAGAACTACGTGGGGATTGGCCCACTGTACGGCGGCAACCTTTCCGGTGAGCGCCGCGAACTTCGCCGCGTCGTAGTTCACAGAGAAGGGATGATGTGCGCTGGCCACGTTTATCACCAACGCGAGTATCGCCACTATCCGAAGCACAGCCCATGGGCGCATTGGAGTTTCCCAGTGAGTCGTCTATACGCAAACAGTGTACTCCCGTGCTTCCGCTTCCGTCCGAAGCGCGGGTTCTCGGTATCAGAGCTTACGGTGGCCGACAACGCATCCTGGACGGTCGTTGCCGCCACACCTCAGACAGCAACGACAGCGACTGCGCGGCCAGAAGCCCTGACGAGCCGTCCTATGTCGTCCGAAGGGCTACCGTCACCAGAACGGCGTCCACGACGTCCGCGGTTCTGGTCATAGCTAGCAGCCGCCCTGCTTCGTGCGCCTCGCTCTCACCAGGACGAACGACCACGCACTCGGTCAGGAAGCGACGGAGTTGAGCGACCGGCTGGACCTGAGCGACCATCGGCGCAGGGACTAAGGGAACAACGCCAAACTCCATGCGGGCCTTGTGTTCAGCCCACGCCCACCGCTCATTTCTCCGTAAGCATCTCCTTGGCGAACCGGATAAGTCATACGCCTGCCTTAGGAAGACGTGCAAGGACCGACGCAAATACAGTTGGACTGGCCCGGGTTGTCGTCCCGGTGCTGCGGGCGATTGACACGGCATGTCGCGCCAAGTATGATGCTCAACACTCTAATACGAAGGAGTGTGGACACCCACATGGCCACTTATGGACTGCAAGTCAATGGGCAGTCTTCCAACGTAACCATTGACGACCCATCTACGCCCCTGCTGTTCGTTTTGCAGGAGACTTTTCAACTCAACGGACCCAAGTTCGGCTGCGGACTCGGCCAGTGCGGCGCATGCACCGTGCTGCTTGACGGAATGCCTGCCCGCTCCTGCATCACGGCCATCTCCGACGCCGCCGGGCACAGCGTCACTTCCATGGAAGGTCTCAGGGCCCTCGAAGGCCTTCCGAACCCGGATGACCTGCATCCCATCCAGGAAGCCTTCGTCGCCGAGCAGGCTCTGCAGTGCGGTTACTGTATAGCCGGCCCCATGCTGTACGGTTATGCGTTCGTCCGTGATAACCCGAACGCCAACCGCGCCGATATCGAACAGGCTCTCAGCGGTATTTTGTGCCGTTGCTGCGCGCACACCCGCATGATCGACGCGATTCAGCGCTATGCCGAGGGGACAATCTGATGAAACCGAAAAATCCTTTCACGCTCGACGGAGCTCAGCCGCTCCCCCAAAAAGCACTGGAAGCGCTCGACAACGTCGGAGCCTCTCGCCGCGAGTTCCTGAAAACCGCCGGCGTCATGATGATCGGCTTCGGTGCGGCCGCAACCACCGCCAAAGCGCAGAGCCCCATCAACCCGTCGGGCAATGTCGACGTCACTCAGGTGGACAACTGGATCGCCATCGGCGCAGACGAGAGCATCACAGTTCTCGCCGGTAAATGCGAAATCGGCACGGGGATGCGCACAGTGCAGCATCAGCTCGCCGCCGAAGAACTGTCGGTGCCCCTGGAGCGCATCACGCTGATCCTGTGCAGGACCGGAATCACTCCTAATCAGGGTTACACCGCCGGCAGCTTCTCTACTTGGACTCAGTTCGGCACTGGCGGCCTGCGCACCGCGCTCGATACGGCGCGGGACGCGCTATTCCAATTGGCCTCCCAGTACCTCGATGTTGACCTTAGCCAGCTCGCCCTCAAGGATGGCGTGTTCTCGGTCAAAGGCGGAGATCCCACCTACACGGTGAGCTACGGCCAGTTGGTCCAGGGACAACGCTTTAATCTTACGGTGAACGCAAAGGCCGTGCCGAACGATCCGTCCACTTGGAAGGTGCTCGGAAAATCCGTCCCGCGCGTCGATATCCCGGCCAAAGCCAAAGGCGCGTTTCAGTACGTCCAGAAGGTTCGTGTCCCCGGCATGCTTCACGGCAAAGTTCTGCGCCCGCCCACTGTGGGCGCCCATCTCCTCAACTACAATTCAGGGGCCGTCAACGGCCTGCCCGGGAATCCGCAGTTGGTGGTGGTCAACGACTTTGCCGGCGTCGTCGCCGACACGGAATGGCATGCCCTGAACGCCGCAGCCGCGGCTGCTCCGGCGCTCATGTGGTCGGCTGGCGATGCCCTTCCCGCTCAGGTCGACCTCTACACATACATGACGCAGCAGCCCTCGAGAGACGCTTTCGCCGTCAACACCGGAGACGTAGACAAGGTGATGGCGACTGCCGTCACGTCGCTCAGCGCCCAGTACCTTTACCCCTACCAGATGCACGGCTCGCTTGCCAGTTCCTGCGCTGTTGTGGATGTCCACGGCGCGGGAAAGAACGCGACCGTCAAAGCCTGGTCCGCGACGCAGAGCGTCTATGACGTGCGAACTTACCTGTCCACCTTGCTAAGCATTCCCGCGGCCAACATTGAGGTTATACAGGTTGAAGGCTCGGGCTGCTATGGCGGAAACGGCGCCGACCCGGTGACTTTCGATGCCGCGCTCCTCTCCCAGGCTGTGGGCAGGCCCGTCCGTGTGCAGTACACCCGGCGCGATGAAATGACCGGCGGTGAACATTATGGCCACCCCATGGTCAGCAATCAAAAGGTCGGCCTCGACGCCAACGGCAGCATCATCGCGTGGGATAACGAAACCATTCTGGCGGCGCACGGTGAAGGTCCTCTAGCGGGCTTTACGTTTGGCGGAGCCGCGGGGCCCGGCAACTTCATACCGGGCGCACTCGCGGGCTTCCCCACTTCAAAGGTTGTACTCACATCCACGCCAGCCAATCCAGCTGCTGGTCCTTTTTGGAACTTCGGCAACTCCGTCCCGCCTTACTCCACCGGTAACATCAACGGTGTAAGTTTGGGAACCGGCGCCGTCGCTAGCCAGCGCTCGCTGACTCGAATCGTAGAATCTCCGTTGTGGACCTCCTATTTGCGCTCCCCCGATCACATTCAGAACACCTGGGCAAATGAGAGCTTCATGGATGAAATCGCAGCCGGCGTGAAGGCGGACTCCGTCCAGTACCGTCTGCGCCATCTGTCTGATCCGCGTCTTATCAACGTCCTCAACGCGGTTGCACAGAAAGCGGCCTGGGATACGCGTCCTTCGCCGAAAGCCGGCAATGCCCGCAGCGGCGTCGCCAGTGGCCGGGGCGTCTCCTGCGTTCTGTACTCGGGCTTTGACGGCTACTGCGCGCTGGTCGCCGAAGTCAGCGTCAATCAGGATACCGGCGTGATCACGGTGACGAAAGTCACCGCGGGCCTCGACACGGGCCCGGTCATAAATCCCAATGGTCTCCGCAACCAGATGGAAGGGCAGGTGATCCAGGGCATCAGCCGCGCGCTGATCGAGGAGGTAAAGTTCCGCAACCAGGGAACAAGTGGTTTCATCACTTCGGGCGACTGGGTCAGTTACCCTGTTTTAAAATTCGGCGACACGCTTCCCGAAATCGACACGGTGCTCATCAATAACCTGAAGGCGACTGTTACCGGCGCCGGGGAGACAATTATTACACTCGTCGCATCCGCCATCGGCAATGCCGTCTACGATGCCACGGGCGTCCGTATGCGGCAGATTCCGCTGACTCCGGCCAACTTCCTCGCTGCGAAAGCGGCGCAGAAGGTGGGATGAGGATGTATTGTGGGGCGGGCTTTAGCCCGCGCGGGACTTTAGTCCCGATGTCGGCATGGCGGACTGAAGTCCGCCGCAGGCTGAAGGCCTGCCCCACGTTGGTCGTGCTGGCTTTGGGCGCGGTGCTGTTGTCGGCACAACAGCAGCCGTACGTCGCACCCGACCCCGCGCGCGCACTGGAAGGCCGCTACGATCTTTACCCTTGGTGGGATGCAAACCGCGGCACGCCGCTCCCGCCATCGAAGGACTTCGGCGACCCCACCGGCCAGCTCCGACTCCTGAATAAGTCCGGCGCAGTCGAGACGAGGGGTCACCCCTTCTTCACCGCGCTCGGCTCCAACGGACGCTCCTGTGTCACCTGTCACCAGCCCACCAGCGCTATGAGCCTTTCGGTCGATCTCATCCGCATTCGCTGGGCTGACACTAAGGGCAAAGACGTCCTCTTCGCCGCGGTCGACGGCTCCAACTGCCCTGACCTCCCTCAGGACAAAGAGGAGTCGCACTCGCTCCTGCTCGAACGCGGCCTGTTCCGCATCGCCCTGCCGTGGCCTCCCGTCGCCGCCTCCGGCCAGCCCGTCAAGCCGGATTTCCGCATCGAAGTCGTGCGCGACCCAACCGGTTGTAACAAGAACCCCAATTTGATCTCCGTCTACCGTCGGCCGCGCGTCGCCGCCAATCTGAAGTACATCGCCCTGCCCACTGGCGTCACCCTCATGGCCGACGGCCGTGAGCCGAGTCTCCGCTCGCAAGCCATCTCTGCCGCACTCACTCACGAGCAGGCATCGGTCGCTCCCACTCCCACGCAGCTCAAACAGATCGAGGATTTCGAACTCCAGCTCTTTACAGCGCAACAGTCGGACATCCTCGGCGGCCTCCTCGGCGAACCTGGTGGACCTCCGCTGCTCGGCGCCGATAACGTCGCCCGTGGCATCGCAGGCCCCGGCGCTCTCCCCGCCACCGGGAACCTCGCCGCATCGTTCGATCCATGGCGCGCTCTCTCCAATCTCGCCATCCGCCAGCGTGCCTTTCGCGAATCCGTGCTGCGTGGCGTCGATCTCTTCGGCTCGCGTGAGTTCCGATTGGAAGGCGGCGCCCAGGTCACCTGCGCCACGTGCCACCGGCCCGACATCAACCGGTCCATCGATATCGGCACCACCAATCTGCCCACTGCGAAGGAATCGCCCGAGCTGCCTCTGTTCCGCATCATTTGCGATGCCTCGGCCCCTTCTCATCGGCAACTGGGCCGGACCTTCCTTACTCAGGACCCGGGCCGTGGACTCATCACCGGAAAATGCGCGGATGTCGGCTCCACCCTGATGCAACAGTTCCGCGGACTTGCCGCGCGCGCGCCCTACTTCGCCAACGGGGCCGCCCGCGATCTGGGCGAATTAGTCGACTTCTACGATCGCCGTTTCAAAATTGGGCTTACAGACAAAGAGAAACGGGACCTCGCAAACTTCCTTAGCATCCTATAGGCTTGATCTGGAGATGCGCACTCGCAGAAAATTTCTTCAGATGGGCGCCGTTGCCGTCACGGCGATTCGGCGCTCTTCGCCGCAAACAATGCCTCCTACGCGAACAATTCAGACGCCCGTCCTCGAGCTTGCCTTCGAAGAGAACGGCAGTTCTCAAGACTTTCCGATCCTATTGCTTCACGGCTTCCCGGACGATGTTCGCGCCTATGATCAGGTTGCGCCGCCGCTGGTCAAAGCCGGTTATCGAGTGCTGATTCCGTACCTGCGAGGTTACGGTCCCACTCGTTTCCGCGATGCCGCCGCCCCACGCAGGGCCGAGCAGGCAGCGATCGGCCAGGACTTGGTTGATTTCGCCGATGCTCTGGCGTTGGAGCGATTCGCTGTTGCGGGATACGATTGGGGCGGGCGCGCGGCAGGCATCGTGGCAGCGCTGCATCCGGAACGCGTACGCGCCGCGGTGCTCATTGGCGGATACTCAATTCAGAACACGGTCGCTCCATCGCCGCCGGGGGCGCCTGACGCGGAACGCGCACTCTGGTATCAGTGGTATTTCAACACCGAGCGCGGCCGCGCCGGGCTCGAGGCCAACCGTCGGGGCATTTGCCGGCTTCTCTGGGAGACGTGGTCGCCCACCTGGCATTTCACGGATGAAACGTTCAATAGGACGGCGGGTTCGTTCGACAATCCGGATTTTGTGAGCGTGGTGATCCATTCTTATCGTCACCGGATTGGGAACGCTCCGGGAGAGCCGCGCTTCCTGGAGATGGAACGAAGGCTTGCCGAGCGGCCTAAGATTCAGGTTCCATCAATTACGCTGTATGGAGCCGACGATACGCTTGCGCGGCCCGCTCCCGAAGCAACCCCCGCGGAACGGGCTTCGTTCGCGGCGCTCGTGGCTCGACGAGTGGTGGCGGGAGCAGGACACTTCATGCCTCGAGAGAAGCCGGAAGCGGTGTCCGGCGCACTATTGGAGTTGCTGGCCAGGGCGTAGCGTCAATCGGTTTTCAGAAGCTGGCGGGCGATCACCAGCTTCTGAATCTCGCTGGCGCCTTCGCCGATGGTGCACAGCTTGGAGTCGCGGTAGAACTTCTCCACGGGGTAATCCTTGATGAAACCGTAGCCGCCGTGAATCTGGACGGCTTCGTTGGCAACGCGCACGGCCGTCTCCGAAGCAAACAGCTTGGCCATGGAGGACTCCTTGTTCACCGCGATGCCGGAATCCTTTCGCCAAGCCGCGCGCAGCGTCAGCAGGCGTGCAGCTTCAATTTCCGTGGCCATATCCGCCAATTTGTGCTGGATCGCCTGAAATTCGGAGATAAAGCGACCGAATTGCTTGCGCTGCTTCGAATATTTGAGTGCCGCTTCGTAAGCGCCTTGCGCGACGCCGACAGAGAGGGCGGCGATCGAGATGCGACCTCCATCCAGAATCCGGAGGCTGTCGATGAAGCCTTCTCCGGGCCGACCACAAAGCTGCGAACCGGGCAAACGGCAATTGCTGAAAACGACCTCGCCCGTAGGGGAGCATCGCATCCCCAATTTGTTTTCCTTCTTGCCGAAACGGAAGCCAGGCGTGCTCTTCTCCACGATGAAGGCGGAGATGCCGTGCGAGGAAGCGGACCGGTCGGTAACGGCCATGGCTACACAGAGGTCGGCGACATGGGCGTTCGTCGTGAACGTTTTGACGCCGTTCAGCACCCAGCACTTGCCTTCGCGCACACCCAGGGTTCGGAGGCCCCCGGCGTCGGAGCCAGCTTCCGGCTCGGTCAGCGACCAGCACCCAATCCATTCCCCCGAGGCCAGTTTCGGAATGTAATGGCGTTTCTGCTCCTCGCTTCCCGCCGTGAAAATATGATTCGCGCACAGAGAGACGTGCGCCGCGACGCTAAGTGCAATGGACGGATCCACGCGGGCCAGTTCTTCGGTGAGAACCACGTAATCCACGTAGTTGTAACCGGCGCCTCCCAATTCCTCCGGAAAGATGGCGCCCAAGACGCCCAGGTCGCCCAGCTTGCGGAACACGTCCGTCGGGAAGTGTTGGGATTCGTCCCATTCCATGACGTGCGGCTTGATCTCGCCTTCGGCGAACTCGCGGATGGTCCCTCGAAGCTGGCGTTGTTCTTCAGTGAGTGCGAAATTCATGCGACAAGACCGCTTCCTCACGGTCGCGGCTCGGAAGCGCTCTTAGACGATCTCTTCGCGCTCCGGGTCCCAGCGCAACGTGCGGCCGGTGCGGTAACTGTCTACGGCCATGCGGCAGGCGACTGAAACGCGGAAGCCAAGGTCGAAGGGACAGTTCGGTTCTTTGCCGGAGCGGATGCAATCCAAAAAATTCTCCATGTGAGCGTGCGGCGTGTGAGTGGAGCGCCCGGTCATCTCACTTCCGTTCGCGGGCGGGCGGTTGATTTTTTGCGCGATGTAGCGGATCTGGCTCGCGCGCGAAATGGTTCCGTGCGTGCCGAGTGCGTCCTCACTCGCCCCCAGTTGGTTGTTGCCGGCGCCCGAAACCCAGTTGATCAGGATCTCCTCGGGCTGTTGCAGCGTCACGCTCATCGTGTCGGGGACTTCGCGGCCGTCCTTCCACAAATAAATTCCACCCTTCATAGAGGCGGTCTGGGGGATCTTGAGACTCAGGGCCTTGTACCAGAAACTCAACTGCTGACTCATCCCCTCGAAGACGTTGCCTCCCGAGGTCTCCCAGAAATAGCGCCAATGAATGAACCGATTCGCGTCAAACGGCCGCGGTCCACCATCGCCCAAAAATTCTTCCCACGCCACACTCTGTGCGTTGACATCGGGGGTGAGCAGCGCGGCCCTGGACCACTGCGGCTTGTTTCCAGGCGTGTTGCGATGCATCTGCATGGTGATGGCGGTGGTCGTTCCCATGCGGGCAGGGTCGGAGAGGAACTGGCGCGCGTCGGCCATCTGGCCGGAAGAGCAGGCCTGATGCCCGATCTGCACGGTGCGTTTCGAGCCGTACCCCTGATACGCCGCGCGCATCTTTTTCGCGTGATCGAGCGAAAACGCCATGACCCGTTCCTGGTAGACGTGCTTGCCGGCATCCAGCGAGGCGATGAATTGGGCCGCATGCAAATGAGGCGGCGTGGCGATCACGACGGCATCGATGGAGGAATCGTCCAGCAACCGGCGGTAGTCGGAGTAGAGCGCAGCCGAAGGAATGACGCCTTGTGCGCGCTCCAGGCGGCGAGAAAAAACGTCAGCGAAGGCGGCGATTTCCGCGTTCGGACATGCGCGGATTTGCGCGACCAGCTCCATGCCCCGGTCGCCCGCCCCGATGACGCCGATGCGGATGCGGTCGCTTGCGCCCAGCGCTTCCGCAGGCCCGGCCGCGAGCGTGCCAGCGAGTCCCGATGCGACTTTGCCGATAAAATGCCGGCGGGAATCCATGGGGTTCTGTAATTGAGTGTAGCAGCCATTAATGGCTGTGTTTGCCTACAGTGCACGATCCGTCCGCCAGAACACAGCGGACGTGTTCGAACTGAATCGTGGTGTGATGAATATGAAAAATACCGCCGAGGACGCGATTGACGCTGCGCAAAATGGAATCGCTTTCCGAAGGAGGCATATCCTCAATGAGCACATGGCAGCTTAACGCGTGCGCTTCCGATCCCAGGCTCCAGATGTGCAGATCGTGGACGTCGATGACACCCGTGACCTGGCGGATGGCGCGAGTCACTTCGGAAAGCTTCAGGCCCTTGGGCAATCCCTCGAGCAGGATGTTTATCGAGTCCTTGAAGATGTCCCACGCAGTCCAAATGATGGCCGCGCCGATGAGGATGGAAAGCAGAGGGTCGATCGCCAGCCAGCCGGTGAAATAAATCAGGATCGCGCCGGCAATGATGCCCACGCAGCTTGCAGCGTCGCCCAGCATGTGGACCCACGCCGCGCGCAGGTTGAGATCGCCGCGGTTGCCATCGAGGCTCCAGGCGATAGCAAGGTTCAAAACCAGGCCGATAGCGGCCACCCAGATCATGACGCTCTCGGTCACCGGCTCGGGATGGATCAGCCTCCGGTAGCTTTCGTAAAACAGAGCCATCGCCAGAGCCGCGAGGAGCAGAGCATTGACAAAAGCCGCGAGCACGCCCATGCGGTGATAGCCAAAAGTCTTGGACTGATTGCCCGGACGCGATTGCCAAAAGTAACCGACGCCCGCTAGGGCCAATGCGATCGCGTCGGTGAAGTTGTGTCCCGCGTCCGAAAGCAGCGCCAAGCTATGGGAACGTAAGCCGGCAATGGTTTCGCCAATCACAAATGCGCAAGTCAGGATCAGCGAGACAACGAGGACTGCACCTGTGCGGTGGCTGTGGGAATGTCCTGCCATCTACTACTATCGTAGCCGGATTCAGCAGCAGCGACCGCGGCGGGCCTGGCGGGTGAGTGCGGTAGGCCACGGCGGCCGGGTTGGCTGAACTTCGTCACATCGCGGCTCAGAACGGGTGCTTGCATTTACAGCCAGTTACTATTCAGAGACCGTCCATGTGGGGCAGACGATCGGCTTTGTCGTCTGCCGCCGGGGCCAGAGGAGAACCCGATAATCCTCAAGGTCTTGCGCCGCGCTGGGGACAAGAACATAACCACTCATCCACGCTCCCGCCAGCGCTCGTCAGACTTTCGCTGCAGCCGGGCGCGAACCGTGAAAAGCTCAAGGTGCTCGCCGCGATCAAGAGCATTGAGACGGCGGCCTAATTCGCGACTAAAATCAGCAAGCTGATGGGCGCGAGCTTCATCATGACCCTCCAAAAGCCGCAGAGCCTCTCGGACAACTTCGCTGGCTGAGTTATATCGGCCTGATCGCACCTGGTCATAACGAATTCTTTCAGCAGCAGCGGCCGCGGCGGGCCTGGCGGGCCCAGCGTTCGTCGGAGAAGCGGCGCCACTCGGCGGGCGAATGCGCGAGGCCATGCCATTGAAGGTAGGTGCGATAGGCGCGCTGGTCGGAAAGCTCCTGGAAGATGCCGGCGAGGATGCGCAGAAACGTTCTCATGCGCCCTCCGCAAAAGTGGACAGAACAAACGGCGTCTCGGTAGTGGCCGGCTTCCGCTCTCCCGTTAATGCGCGGATCCACACGCGCACCGAGTCGATGAGGATCGCGGCGACCAGCGCCAGGAACACTCCTGTGATAGCCGCATCGAGCCGGGCGTTGAACACCAGCTCGGCGGTGATAGCGGTATGTGGCCCAGCTTCCAAGGCAGCGGCCTGCGCCAGGAATCCGAGCGCGGGCGCATCGGAGAAAATCTTCTGCCAGCCGGCGGTGAAGCAGACGGTGAACAGCCATACAAGCGGCCCGCAAGTGATCCACATATATCGCGCGCCGTGTTTCTTCACCAGCACGGTGGTCCCGACGCACAAAGCGACCGTCGCAAGAAGCTGGTTGGAAATCCCGAATAGCGGCCACAGAGAATTCACGCCGCCATTGGGGTCGAGGACGCCCTGATACAGAAAATACCCCCACGCGCCGACAATGCCGGCGCTGGTCAGAAGCATTCCCGGTTTCCATCCGGTCTCGCCGAACTTCGGCCAGACTTGGCCCAGCAGATCCTGAAGCATGAAGCGGCCGACGCGGGTGCCGGAGTCGAGCGTGGTCAGTATGAACAGCGCTTCGAACATGATCGCGAAGTGGTACCAGAAGGCGATGAAGCCAGGACTGGCGAAAAACGAAGCGCCCGAGAAAATCTTGGCCATGCCCAGGGCCAATGAAGGCGCGCCGCCGGTGCGATAAAACAGAGTGCGCTCGCCTGCGTCACGCGCGAGCAGAGTCATCTGGTCCGCCGTGACCGGGAATCCCCAGCTTGTGATGGTGGCCGCGGCGGCTTGTGGATTTGCTCCCACTATGGCGGCGGGCGAGTTCACGGCGAAGTAGACGCCAGGCTCGAGCGAAGCCGCGGCGATCAGAGCCATGATAGCCACGAAACTCTCCAGCAGCATGGATCCGTAGCCCACGCCCACGGCGTGCCGCTCCTTAATCAGCATCTTGGGCGTAGTGCCGGAGGAGATCAGGGAATGAAATCCGGATACGGCGCCGCAAGCGATGGTGATGAACGCGAATGGAAAAATCTTGCCCGCGAAAATGGGCCCGGTTCCATCGACGAAACGCGTGAACGGCGGAAGGCGCAGTTCGGGCCGCAGAAATATTATGCCCACAGCGAGCAAAACGATGACGCCGAGCTTTACGAACGTCGACAAGTAGCCGCGAGGGGCCAGCAACAGCCAAACCGGCAGGGCGCTCGAGAGATACCCGTAGACGATGAGCCCGATTGCAAGCGCCACTCCGCCATAGGTGAACCAAGGCGCGATTGTCGTCGAATGCGCCACCGCCTGGCCTCCGAAGATTCCACCCATCAGCAGCACGAACCCCAGCGCCGAACATTCAAGAACCCTTCCCGGGCGGAGATAGCGTAGATAAACTCCCATGATCAGGGCGATGGGCATTGTGGAGGCGATCGTGAAGACTCCCCAGGGGCTGTCTTTCAAGGCATTGACCACCACCAAGCCGATCACGGCCAGAAGGATGATCATGATCAGCAGGACCGTGACCAGAGAGATGAAGCCGCCGACCTTCCCGATTTCTTCGCGCGCCATCTGGCCGAGAGATTTGCCGTCGCGGCGAAGCGAGCAGAACAAGACCACAAAATCCTGGACCGCGCCGCCGAGCACCGCTCCGATGACGATCCAGAGAGCGCCGGGGAGGTAGCCGAATTGAGCGGCTAGCGTGGGGCCGACCAGGGGGCCAGGGCCGGCGATGGCGGCGAAGTGATGGCCGAAGACGATCCATTTGTTGGTGGGTTCGAAATCGTGGCCGTCGCGTAGACGCTCGGCGGGAGTGGCGCGGCGGTCGTCCAGCGCCATGGCGCGCGCGGCGATGAAGGCCGCATAGAAGCGGTAGCCCACAAGATACGTGCAGGCGGCCGCAATCACTAGCCATATGCTGTTCACAGGCTCGCCACGGCTCTGGGCGATGACACCCATCGCGAAGGCCGCGGCGAGAGAAACGGCGGCCCAGAGGATGCGTCCGGCAAAGCGCACTGGCGCGGCGCGGAGTTCACCCGCGGAGTCTACCCGTTCCGGGGGTTGTGCGCGAATTCCAGGAGAGCCCATTCGAATATCCAGGATACGGCATTTTCGGAGGGGCGGAGCTTCTGGCGTCCGGGAGCTAATAAGCTATGTAAAAGTGGCAAGCGTGAACAAACCGCCGACGGGAGCGGTCCAGGAGAAATTTTCTCGGGCCGTTGATCGCCTCGTGGCTCAGACGAAAGAGGACCGCTCCATCCTGGCGGCGATCCTTTGCGGCAGCTTATCGTACGACAGAGTCTGGGACAAATCGGACGTAGACCTCGTGCTGGTGACCATCGACGATAAGCGAGCGGAAGCGCGCGGCGTTTCGCTTTACGCAGATGGCGTCAACGTTCACGCCCTCCTGATGCCGCGGGCGGAGTTCCGCAAGATCGCGGAGGGATCGCTGCGCAACTCCCTCATGCATTCGTTCCTGGCCAAAGGGCAGGTGCTGTATTCTCACGACGAATCCATCGCCGATTTGTGCAGGCAGCTTCAGACGATCGGGGAACGCGACACGCAACTGCAACTCCTGCGCGCCGGGATGCATGCTTTGGCTCCGCTTTACAAGGCGCACAAGTTCTTCCTTACGCGCGGGGACCTGGAATATACGGCGCTATGGATCCTCTACGCCGCCACGCCGCTCGCCCGGATCGAAATCATCGGCCGCCGAATGCTGGCCGACCGGGAAGTGATCCCGCAGGCGATGAAACTGAACCCAACGTTCTTCAAGACAATTTACGCCGATCTTCTCAATAACAACAAAACACGCAAGAATATTCAGGCTGCTCTGGACGCCATCGACGCGTATATAGAGGAGCGGGCGATGACTCTGTTCGGAGCCGTGATCGACCACCTCCGCGAAGTCCGCGAAGCGCGCTCTACGACGGAAATCGAGGATCACTTCAAGCGCAACTTCGATATCGACGGAGTGACGGCTGCCTGCGAGTACCTCGCCGACCAGAAGCTCATAGGGAAGGCGTCGGCCCCGGTTCAGCTTACCCGGCGGAGCAACGTTTCCGTGCAGGAGCTCGCGTTTTTCTATTTGGAGGAACCGCCCAGTGAGTTCTAGTCCAAGAGTTTCCATCCCCGCCGCGACGAAGGCGCGCACCACCATCTCGGTGCAAGGCGCGCGCGTACACAACCTCAGGAACATCTCCGTTGAAATCCCCCGCGACAAGCTCGTAGTCGTGACTGGGCTTTCCGGGTCGGGCAAATCCAGCCTGGCCTTCGACACGATTTATGCCGAAGGCCAGCGGCGGTACATGGAATCTCTATCGAGCTTCGCCAAGCGCTTTATCACGCAAGCCGCGAAGCCCGATGTGGATTTTGTCTTCGGCCTGTCGCCCGTGATCTCGATCGAACAGAAGACCACAGTCAACAACCCGCGCTCGACCGTCGGTACGATGACCGACATCGCCGGCTACTTGAACCTGCTTTTCGCGACGATAGGCGAGGCGCACTGCCCATACACGGGCGAGCCGACGCCCAGCCGGGCGTCCAGCCAGATGTTGGAAGCGATTCTGTCGCTCCCGGAAGGCGCGGAGATTGAGCTGCGGGCTCCGGTATTCCAACAATACGGCGAGGAGTTGGATTTCGTTCTCACCGAGGTGCGCAAGAAGGGATGCCGCTGGCTAATCGTGGACGGCAAACGCGTGGACATCTCCGGCGAGGTCGATATCGATCAAGGAAAGGTGAAGCGCATGGAAGCCATCGTCGACCGGTTGACGGTGAGCCGCAAGCATGAGAAGGGGATCAAGGCGGCGATCGCAGCCGCGCTTCTGGTGGGCGATGGACTGCTCCAGATCCAAATCGTGAAGGGCGCGAGCAAAGCGGAGAGCGAGCGGTTTTATAGCACGTTGTGCAGCAAGACGCACCACTTCGTCTACGGAGACATTCAGCCTGGCTACTTCATGTTCAACGACCCCGAGAGCGCCTGCCGCACATGTGGCGGACTGGGCGTCCACAAGCTAACGCATCCGGACCTGCTTGTGCCCGATCCGAAGAGAAGCATTCGCGGCGGATGCTTTATCCGCGAGGCGTTCAAGTACCATCCCGACACCTGGGATGGCCGGATGATGTACAGCCTTGCGAAAGCGCTAAATTTCTCGCTGGACACGCCGTGGGACAAATTAGCGGAGCCGGCGCGCCAGGCGGTCCTCAACGGGGTCGAGACGAAAATCAAACTGCTCCGTCCGCCGGACGCAAAAGTGATCCGCGAGGACCAGGAAGGAAAGGAAATCGGTTTCGGCGGAATCGCGCGGCGCATCGAGCGGCACTATCGCCGCTACCGCCAACGCGGCGAGGCGAGCTCCGGCATGGAGGCCTGGCTAGACAAGGTGATGATCGAGCACACCTGCCCCGATTGCAACGGCGCTCGAGTTCGCGCTACGCGGCTGCTTTTCAGCGTCGGCGGGAAAAACGTTCATGAATTCGGCCAGCTCAACTTCGACGAGTTGCACGAATTCCTTGGCGCCATCAAGCCTACCGGGCGCGGCGCCGATGCGGGCCGCCAGGTGCTGAAAGAGATCCGCGGACGCCTGGAACTTCTCCTCGGCATCGGTCTCGACTATCTCAATTTCAACCGCCGCTCGGGCACGCTCTCCGGCGGAGAGTCGCAGAGAATCCGGCTCTCGACGCAGATCGGATCAGGGCTGATGGGCATGCTCTACGTGCTCGACGAGCCGAGCATCGGTCTTCATCCGAAGGACAACGTCAAGATGATCGCGACGCTCGAGCGATTGCGCGACATCGGCAACACGGTCATCGTGGTGGAGCACGACGAGGATACGATTCGCGCGGCGGACCACTTGGTGGAGATGGGCCCGGGACCAGGCGTTCACGGCGGAAATGTCGTGGTGCAGGGGTTGTTGGACGATTTGCTGAAATGCAAAGCATCGCCCACGGGACAGTTTCTTTCGGGAAAGCGGTCTATCGTCACGCCCAAACACCGGCGCAAAGGCAACGGTAAGGCGCTGACGGTGCGGGGCGCCCGGGAGAACAATCTTAAATCGGTGAACGTAACGTTCCCTCTAGGCTGCATGGTCGCGATCACGGGCGCCTCTGGCTCCGGCAAGAGCACGCTGATCAACGAGGTTCTTTTTAAGGCGTTGTGGAAGCGGCTGGTGGATACACGCACGCTGCCGGGCGAACACGACACCCTGGAAGGCATCGAGCATGTGCATAAAGTCGTCAATATCGACCAATCCCCGATTGGCCGCAACAGCCGGTCCAATCCCGCCACATACATTGGCTTCTATGACAACATTCGCGACCTGTTCACTCAGGCGCCGCTCTCGGTGGAGCGCGGGTACAAGGCTGGACGGTTTAGCTTCAACGTGAAGGGAGGCCGGTGCGAGGAGTGTCAGGGCGAAGGAGTGATCACCACGCAACTGTATTTCATGCCGGACGTGGAAGTGACTTGCGGCGCGTGCAAGGGAGCGCGATTCAACAGCGAAACGCTGGAAGTGACGTTTCGGGGCAAGACCATTGACGACGTGCTGAATATGTCGGTCGAGGAAGGGATGTCGTTCTTTGCTGCGGAGCCGTCCGTCGGCAAGAAGATCGAAGTACTGGGCGATCTCGGCCTCGGCTATTTGACGCTAGGACAATCGGCGACGACGCTGTCCGGCGGCGAGGCTCAGCGGATCAAGATCGCGACCGAGCTGAGCAAGCTGCAGCGCGCCAAGCACACCATTTACATCCTCGACGAACCCACCACGGGGCTGCACCTGGCCGATATTGAGCGGCTGCTGGAGGCCCTCAACAAGTTGGTGGACGCCGGCCACACCGTCCTCTTGATCGAGCATCACATGGATGTCATCAAGACCGCCGACCACGTAATCGATTTAGGGCCTGAGGGAGGGCACGCGGGAGGAGAAGTTGTGGTAACCGGCGCGCCCGAAGATGTGGCCGCGTGCAAAGCCTCCCACACGGGACGGTTTCTCAAACAGCATTTGCAATATAAATGAGGGCAGCTTGCTGCCCTCATTTACTGCGTACTATGCGGTGGCTGAGAGATGCCGCTTGATCAGCTTTAGATCGGCTTTCTGCAGCTTCCCGGCCTTGCGCGTCTCGCTGCGATGTCCGCGGCGATCCTCCTTGGCGAATCGCTTCTCTTTCGCCGCCGAGCCGAACACCTGGCTATATTTTCCGTTCTTGAAGACGATCTGATAGCCGCCCTTCAGGAGTTGAAAGGGCTTCGTCACCTGCTTCGAATGGTCGAACTGGACCGACTTCGGCTTGCGGAACACTTCGAAATAAGCGGGATAGACGAAATCGCTCATCTGGATGCCGTTCACGGGAAAACTCAATTCCTCCACCGGATCCGCGCTTTCATAGGCGTACATCGTCTTCGAATCCGGTCCCGAGGTCATCATATTGATCGCGGGATCCACAAGCATCTCTACGAGCTCATGAGAGGCGGACACGCTGACCAGGCCGCCATCATCCAGTGTGGTTTTCACGAAGACCTTGGACACCGGCAGACCGTCTGGAGTGAGGTCATGATAGGCCAGGGCTCCGGGTTGATCCGCATCATCCAGAAAGACCATGGCCCACGCTCCGGGCTGAAAGCCAGAGGTCTTGACGAGCTTCGCGGGAGTGCCCCAGACGGGCGCCACGAACGACGCGACGTACTCCTGCATTGCATCGATCAAAGCACCCAGATCCACGCCCAGCGGCGTAGTTGCGTTGTTAAAACAGGCAATCGTGGGGATAACTCCCTGATTGAATGCTCCGAAAATAGGTTGCTCCGACGGCATGAATTTCCCTCCATTCCTGGACGTGGTGAATTACTACTGAAAGGATTCTACGACCGAATGAGGCAATATGCAACTGAAATTGCGCGGCGGCGGGGCGGCGGGAGGCGCTCCTCCGGACCCCGAAGCCGAACACGGCTCTTGCGCTCCGATCAGTTGCCTTTCAAAATGCCCGCGACCTTGGCGACGCCGGCCTTGGCGCAGGCGTCGTCCTGCTCTTGGCTGGAGCCGGAGCTTCCGACACCTCCGAGGATTTCGTTGCCGACCTGAATCGGCACGCCGCCGCCTAGCGCGAGAATATCGGCGACTTGGCGCTGAGCCGCATACGCCGGGTCGGCGGTGCGCTTCTGGAACTCGAGCGTGGTGGTGCGGAACATGCGAGCGGTAAAGGCCTTGCGGCGCGCCATTTCGGCAGATTGCGCGGAGGCTTGCTCATCGCGGAGGATCACCATGATTTGGCCGGCGCGGTCCACCACGGCCACGGCAGTATGGAAGCCTTTTGATTGGCATTCGGCCAGCGCGGCTTCGGCGATTGTTTTGGCCAGACCAAGCGAAAGATTGCGCTGAGTGACCACTCCTTGCGCGCGGGCCGGCGCGCAGCAGATCGCGGCAATGGCGAGCGCAACTAACATTTTCGTGTATGGCATGCTCCCTCCCATCAGCTCACAATTGTGCTACGCGGGGCGGCTGGATTCAACCACGCTTTACCGGCGGCTTTCCGCCGATAGCCTTAGGATCTCTGCGAGACTCACGGCTCCCGTGCAAACGGATTGAGCAATGGCACGCCGAGCCCCTGGAAATCGCGCGTATTTCGGGTTACCAGCGTCAGTCCATGAAGCCGCGCAGTTGCCGCCAGCATGGCGTCTTCCAGGATTTGACGCGGGCGGCGGTGCATCAACCGCGCCCATTCGCGAAACGCCTCGCCGTCCATGGGCAGCACTTGGTGAGTAGAGGCCACCTCAATCAGCCAAAACTCGATTTCGCGGGCCCTGGCGCTGTCCTGCCGCCGGGTAAGCTCGATCCCCGCCTGTAGTTCGCCAAGCGTGACAGCGGAGATATAGATCTGATCATTGGCTACGCCTTCAAGCCATGCGACCACGCCGCCATGCGGTTTACGCTTTCGAAGCTCGGAAACGATGTTCGTGTCGAGCAGGTACATTTTGACCTCAGAATCGAACGGGGGGCCGTCGTCGGTAGCGGCGCCGCAGCGGCGAGGGGAACTCGAACCGAGCTTCTTGAGCGAGAAGCAGTTGTTTCAAGTTCTTCCGTCCGCTAGTTTGCAACCGCCGCCATTCGGCGATCGGAACCAGAACGGCCGTCTCTACTCCACGCCGCGTCACGACTTGAGGTCCTTTTTCGATGCTTGCGTTTAGAAATTCGCTGAACCGAGCCTTGGCGTCTTGAACGGGCCACATCTGGATGCTGCCTCCAAACTAGTTATAGCACTAGTCAGTTCGCGGTGAAGAAACGGCTGCCATGACCATCAGTCAGCGCAAGTCAGTCCCGTATCTCGATGTGCCCAGAAAGATATTCTGCCTGTGGCGCGTGCGATAATTGATCCGTGGATGAGACAACCTTTCATCTGAGCCAGCCGCCGGAGTTGTTCGCGCGGATCGATCAGGAGCCGGAAGAAGACGTCCTTGGCGAAACCGTCATCACCACGACGCTCGACAAAGCCATCAACTGGGGCCGCAAAAATTCTATTTGGCCGATGAGCTTCGGCTTGGCCTGCTGCGCCATCGAAATGATGTCGATGATCGCCTCGCGCTACGACATCTCACGGTTTGGAGCGGAAGTGATGCGTGGCTCGCCGCGACAGAGCGACCTGATGATCATCGCCGGGCGCGTTTCGAACAAGATGGCGCCGGTGATCCGGAGGCTCTATGAACAGATGCCAGAACCGAAATGGGTGATCTCCATGGGCGCTTGCGCCACGTCCACGGGCGTCTTTTCGAACTACGCGCTGGTGCCTGTGAACCAGGTGATCCCAGTGGACGTGTACGTGCCCGGCTGCCCTCCACGGCCGGAGCAGTTGATTTATTCGATCACGCTGCTTCAGAAGAAGATCGAGCAGGATAAGCACACCTTCGCGAAGGTTTTGAACCTGGCGTAAGCCGCTAATTTCAGGCGCTGCCGCTCGCGCCGCGCGGCTTGGCGTTATGCCGGTTGTCGCCGGCGCGTTTCCCATGGGCGCGGCGACTTGTGATTGGCGTCGCGATTCTCCACGCGATCGTAGAGGTGCTCATCGGAAACGGTGCCGAGTGAGAGATTGTACAGGCTCGTCAGGCCAAGGCCTTCCCGGAGATCCTCGTCGAAAGCATGAAGCGATTTGAGCTGTGAGGCTAGCGCAGGGAGCTCGCAGCCCGACGGCGTCTTCAAGAACATCTGATATCCGGCGTTGACCAATTCCGCGATCTCGCCATTGACCATCAGGCCCGCCATTCCGATTTTGATGTTGCCGGGCGCGATCTCTTCGACGATGGCTCCGTAGCCGTTGCGCGTCACGCGGGCTTTGCCTGGGCCAAGGGCCTGCGCCTCGAAATTGAGCTGCTTGAGGTTCGCGATACGCTCATCAAAGGTCCACTGGTGCGGCTTTTCCCGGCGAAAGAACATAAACGACCATTATACGGGCAAGCCCAAAACGCGGGCGAGATTGCGATCTAGCCGCGACTGCATGGCGGGCGTCAGCCGCCCCACGTCCTTTCCTCCGGGTGCGCTGACGGTGTAGGCGCTGGGAGTGAGGTAGTTTCCGGTGCACTGACTGTGGCGTTGAATTGCCCGCCGCTCAGGCTCGCGCTCTTCGCGCCGTTAGGCCCTTGGAGCGTCACTT
>DASQJB010000042.1:0-10983 GCA_035631295.1 Bryobacteraceae bacterium
GTACCGGCGAAGGTCGAACCGCCAATGATTGTCGTGCCGAAGAGATCGCCGTTGGTGTCGGCAAGCACGCCGCTAAACGGACTCCCGCCATTGGCGCCGTCGAAGCTGACCAACACGTTAGGGGTGGAATAGCCCGTGGCCGTTTTCACGATCTCGAATACCGTGCCGTTACCGTATGCACCGCCAAAATATGTCGTGCCGAAGAGGTTGCCATTGGTATCGGCGGTCAGGCCAGTATAGGGATTCGCACCATTGGCCCCGTCAAAAGAGCCCAGAATGGTGGGGACGCTGGCATAGCCCGTGGCCGTTTTCCCGATCTCGAATACCGTGCCGGCCTGCGCGAAGATCGACCCGCCATACGCTGTTGTGCCGAACAGGTTGCCGTTAGTGTCGGCGATCAGCGCGCTATAAGGGGCTGCGGCACTGATGCCGTCGAAGCTCACCAGCGTCGTCAACGTTTGGGCCGAAGCGACCGGCGACGTGATTGCTGCTCCGATAAGGGCGACGCCCAGGCTTGCGACGACGCGTTTCTTGGTTGTCGATATGTGCTCGATCATCTTTCTTTCCTCTCTGTTTTTTGAATTTCTTTTAAGCGGACAAGCAAGCGTAACCGTGAAACGGGTATCGTGCAGTCACATAGCGTCGAATAAGGTCGGGTTTTGTCAGATTTTGTCGCCGGGCTCGGTTTAATTCAACTTACGGTGATATTCTGTGCTTGCGTTGGTTTCAGGCGCCACGATTGTCAAATGCTGACCTCTCCGCCACGACGCTCTCCATCGCGCAGTCTGCCGAGCGCACGGGACGCGGCGGGATGGAGTTTATCCGTTTCGGGTTGGGCCCGATTCCTATGGAGTGCCGCGTCCCGGAATTGGTCCAAGATCGTGAAGGATTGGACCTCGTACCCGATTCCGGCCGGAGGATCCAGCGACGATCACTGCTGGAGACCCTGGTGCAGCGCATTATTTTCATGCTGACGGTCCAGGGTGTAATTCTAATCCTGCCCATCTCGGGCCTCTTGGGCCGAGGATGTTTCTCTTGGGGATTGCTTATCTGTTTTTGAGCTCTCTGGCCCGTTTGCTGCGGCGCCGCTATGGCCTGCGGGTGGCTTATGTCGGCACCTACTGCGTTGCCGGATCTGGGATGGCGTTCGTGGTGTCCTTTAGCGGGGCATTTATAGCTGGAATGTGATGCAGCTTATTATTCGGACCGCTACTCTGGCCTTCGTGATCGAAGTCCGAACCACGCTGCTCGCCTTGGGCGCACTGCTGTCACTGCTCGGGATTTTGGGCTTTTTCCAGGCTCATGGGATCTGGCTTCCACGTATTTTCTTGCCGACCCCGGTGGCCACCGCGGCGTTATTAGCACTCTCGACGATGAACATCGCCGTCCCCATCGTGACTAAGATCCAAGCCTATCGGGGAACGCTAGCGCAGTTTGGAAACCAAGGTCGGCGAATTGCACGCAGCGGAGGAAGAGACGCGGAAGCTGTTGGATGCGCAGAGCCGCTTCTTTTGGGATGTCTCTCACGAGCTTCGTTCGCCGCTGACTCGCCTGAATCTTTCGCTTGGCAAGGTGCGGCGGGAAAGCGCCCCACAGGCCGAGCCGCATGGAGAACGAAGTCGAGCGCTTGAACGAGCTCATCCACCAGCTTCTATTGCTGCCACAGTGGAAGCATGGCGTGCAATTTCCGATGAACCAGCACTTTGATCTGGCCGTGGAGGTCGCGGCGGTGTGCAAAGACGCGAAATGTGAAGCGAACGTCGCGGGCCGCGAACTTACTATTCAATGTGACGGCGGCTGTCCGGTCGAAGGCTGCGCGGAGCTGCTCCGCGGCGCCCTCGACAACGTGGTCCGCAATGCGATCCGCTTCGCACCCGCGGGAAGCGAAGTCGAGGTGCGCCTGTCGCAGCCCGGCGCGGGACTGGCATCTATTGCCATTGCCGACCGGGGTCCGGGAGTTCCGGAATCGCAAATCGCGATGTTGTTCGATCCGTTCTTCCGTGTCGTGCCGGATGGTAGTGGCCCGGACGGCAACGCACCACTGCACAGAAGCGGATCAGGCCTCGGGCTCGCGATCGCGTTCGAGGCTGTTAAGAAACATGGCGGACGCATCTCCGCCGTGAATCGCCCAGGCGGCGGGCTTCTTGTGGCCATGGAAATTCCAACTCGGGTGGGCGGCTCCTCCGATTCCGCAAACAGGTTTGAGGCTCATGCTTCCGCCAGCCAATAGCACAACCGGCACAGCGCAGCCCGCGCCGGCGCCCATATTGATGGTCGATGACGACGTAGCACTGACCGAACTGGTCAGCGAGGACCTGATGCGTTACGGGTTCGCTCTGGATGCAGTTCACTCGGCGAGGAAGGTCTCGAAAAACTTCGCAACGGATCCTATGCACTGGTGATCCTGGACGTCATGCTGCCCTTGATGAATGGGTTTGAGACCCTCTCCCACTTGCGTCAGTTTTCCGTTCCCGTGCTGATGCTGACCGCGCGCGGCAATCCGATGGATGTCGCCCTGGGTTTTCGAATTGGCAGCGACGATTATCTGGCGAAGCCGTTCATCGCCGAGGAGCTCGCGCTCCGCATTCAAGCCATTATTCGCCGCACAAATCAGGGAGGAGCATGGCAGGCGCCGGCGGCCCCTCTGCCTGCGCCGGCCCGTGACCGTTCGGCGCTCCGCATTGGTGATGTCGAGCTGAGGCCCGGATTGCGGAGGGTGTTCAAAAATGGAGTCGAGGTGCTACTGACGTCGGCCGAATTCGACATCCTGCGGCGGCTGTTGGAATCCCCGGAGAGATGGTAAACCGTGAGGAGCTGTGCCGGATCGCTCTCGGCCGGGAACTGAACTCCTTCGATCGTAGCGTGGACAACCTCATGGCCTCGCTGCGAAAGAAGTTGTCTTATGGTGACGGTAATGCCGCCAGAATCCCATCGGCGCGCGGGCGCGGCTATTTTTACGCGCCGCAAATGGGATAGATGTGTTTCTCGTATGGAGGTCTATTTCGATCGGCCGGTACCTGCCGGCGCCTATTGATGAGGCGCCGTCGACGAAGTGCTGAACCACCTGGCGCACCGTCCACCCCCCGCTCGGTATGGAGTGTCGAGTTGGGCCGGTAGAATGCCATGAACAGCGGGGCGCAGCCGCTCCGGCGCATCACCTATCTGAATTGAGGAGCGCGGGCCGGTATTACGGACGGATCGGGCGGTACTTATTTCCCTGCCAATTGACGCAGCACGAAAGGCAAGATGCCGCCGTGCCGATAATATTCGGCTTCGACAGGCGTGTCGATGCGGGCTCGGGCCTGGAAAGTTTTGCCGTCGGCCGTGACGCGGACTAGCGCTTGGCCGCGCGACTCCACCGCCGCCGGAACCCCTTCTACAGAAAACGATTCGAAGCCGGTCAGGCCCAAACACTCACGGTTCTGGCCGTCCACGAACTCCAGCGGCAGCACGCCCATGCCCACCAAATTCGATCGATGTATGCGCTCGAAGCTCTCCGCGATTACGGCGCGCACGCCCAGCAGCAGCACGCCTTTCGCGGCCCAATCGCGCGAGGAGCCAGTGCCGTATTCCTTGCCGGCGAGGATCAGCAAAGGCACGCCTTCCTGTTGATATTTCACCGATGCGTCGTAGATGAACATACGCTCGCCCGAAGGCACGTGAGTCGTCCAACCTCCCTCCGTTCCGGGCGCCATCTGGTTGCGCAGGCGGATATTGGCGAGCGTGCCACGCGTCATCACTTCATGGTTTCCGCGCCTGGCTCCATAGGAATTGAAGTCCGAGGGCTTCACGCCCAGCGAGATCAAATACTGCCCCGCCGGACTATCTTTAGCGATGCTTCCGGCGGGCGAAATGTGATCGGTGGTCACGGAATCGCCGAGCATGGCCAGGCAGCGGAGACTGTGAAGATCCTGGACGAAGGTCGCTGGATCGGCCATCTCGTCGAAATAGGGAGCGCGCTTGATGTAGGTGGAAGAATCGCTCCAAGCGTAGCTCTCACCTTTGGGCGCGGGAATCGAATTCCATTGCTCATCGCCGGCAAAGACCTCCGAGTATTCCTTCGCGAACATTTCGCGCCGCACGGACTTTTTCACCACCTGTTGCACTTCGGCGTCGGTGGGCCAAATATCGCGCAGAAACACGTCTTTTCCGTTGCGGTCCTGCCCAATCGGGTCGGTGGAGAGATCGATATCGACGCGGCCGGCTAGGGCGTAAGCGACCACCAAGGGCGGCGAAGCGAGATAGTTGGCGCGAACCAAGGGGTTCACGCGGCCCTCGAAATTGCGGTTGCCGGAAAGGACGCTGGCAACGACCAGCTTGTTTTCGGTGACGGCGGCGGCGACCGGTTCGGGAAGCGGCCCGCTGTTGCCGATGCAGGTGGTGCAGCCATATCCCACCAAGTGAAACTTCAGCGCTTCGAGCGACGGCATCAGGCCGGCGTCGTTCAAATAGTCGATGACGACTTTGGATCCCGGCGCGAGGCTGGTCTTGACCCAGGGCTTGGCGGTGAGGCCGCGCTCCACCGCCTTTTGGGCGAGCAGGCCCGCGGCGACAAGGACGCTAGGGTTGGAGGTATTGGTGCAACTAGTGATGGCGGCGATCACCACGCTACCGTCCTGGATGGTGGCGCGAGTTCCGTTCGTTCCAATCTCCACGCTCTTGGGCGGAGCGCCAAGACCGGAAAGAAAGTTCCGCTTCACGTCGGGCAAATCGATACGGTCCTGCGGGCGCTTGGGACCGGCCAGCGATGGCGTGACGGTGGAAAGGTCGAGCGAGAGAGTATCGGAGAAGACCGGGTCCGGCGCGCCGTCCACGCGGAACATGCCCTGCTCCCGGGCGTAAGCCTCCACCAGGGCGATCTGTTCGGGCGGACGATTGGTCATACGCAGGTATTCCAGCGACGACTCGTCGATGGGGAAGACGCCGATGGTCGCGCCGTATTCCGGCGCCATGTTGGAAATGGTCGCGCGATCCGCCAGGCTCAAGGAGCCGACGCCATCGCCGTAAAATTCGACGAATTTGCCGACCACGCCCTTCTTGCGCAGCATCTGCGTAACAGTAAGGACCAAATCTGTGGCCGTCGCGCCTTCGCGCAGCCCGCCTGTCAATTTGAATCCGACTACTGCCGGGAGCAGCATGGTAGCGGGCTGGCCCAGCATGCACGCTTCAGCCTCGATGCCGCCGACGCCCCACCCGACCACGCCCAAGCCATTGATCATGGTGGTGTGAGAATCGGTGCCCACTACGGTGTCCGGGTAGGCAGCGCCATCGGAATGAAACACCACTGGGGCCAGATATTCGAGATTCACCTGGTGAACGATTCCCGTGTCGGGAGGAACGACCCGAAAATTCTGAAAGGCGGATTGGCCCCATCGAAGAAACGCATAGCGCTCTCGGTTGCGCTGGAATTCGAGCAAAGCGTTGGCCTGAAACGCGCCCGTTGTTCCGAATTGGTCCACCTGAACGGAATGATCGATCACCAGATCGGCGGGTATTAGGGGGTTGGCTTTCTTGGGGTCCGCGCCCATTTTTGCCAGCGCATCGCGCATAGCGGCCAAGTCCACCACGCAAGGCACGCCCGTGAAGTCTTGTAACAGCACGCGCGCGGGGCGGAAATTGATTTCGCGCGCGGGCGCGGAGGGATCCCAGGCGGCGACATAGTCGATGTCCGAGCGTTTCACGGTGGCGCCGTCCTCGAAACGGAGCAGATTTTCGAGCAAAACTTTAATCGAATAAGGAATGCGGTGGAGCTTGGCGAGACCCGCGCCTTCAAGCGCGGCGAGGCGGAAAATCCTGTACGTCCGGCCGCCGGCCGCGAGTGTTCCGGCGGCTCCGAAGGAGTCTTGGCTGGGCATGGATACCCATATTTTAGCGTGCGAGGAGATTCAACCGACGAATAGAGAACGGAAGGCGAACTCGGGAAATATCGCCAATCCTTATCAACTATTGCCCGCGCTTATCCCTGAGAGATTCAGGAGTTCTAGTATTCATCGCAGATTGCGATGGCGAAGGGATTGCTGTCTTCACGCCGCCAAAGGACGCCCCAACATGAAACCCTACCTGCATGTTTTCCCGGGCGCCTTTCTCGCTTGTGTTTTGCTTTCGAACGCACAAGTAGCCAAAGCTGATGTCATCGAGCCGAAACCCTTGCCGCCGCCCACTGGCGGAGTTTACGTTCTCCAACCGTTCTGTATCAGTTTTACCCCGATGCCGATTTGCTTCGGCAACATCGCTATCTCGAATTTTGTGATCACCTCCGACACTTTCCCCGGGGGGAACGAAGCGGTCTCCACGGATGCCACTTACTAGCGCGACCGTCTTTCAGAATGTTGGAGGGAGCCCTGGGAACCCGGTGGGGACGGTTTTGGCCTTCGGCGACGTCGATTTTCCGTTCGTCGGGAGGTCTTCGCTCTCGGATCTGGGAACGTTTGTCTCAGAGATCACGGAATTCGATTTTAAGGGCACATTTAACACCCACACGTTTGAGGCGATGATAGACACAAGCACGCCGAGCACGGGATCCACCACCATCACGGCGCCCTCACAGGATGGGCCCTTCGACGTCAGCAGCTTCTTCGACGTCTTTTGGCGACGTGAGCATTGACGGAAACACCCCGCAGGGGGGGCACGTTGCACACCGCTACATTGACGGCTGTCCCAGAGCCGCCGCCGAGTGTGCTGCTTTTAACCTGTATGGTTGGTTTGGCCGCGGCGCGGTGCTTCTGGCGGCGCTCGCATTGAAGCTAGCAAAGTTCGGGTGCAAGCGCTCCCTTCGGTCGCGGCTTCTGAAGTCGCGGCTCTGAAGCGCTTGGCTGAGCCCGACCGAAGGGAGCGGTACGCCGTCTTTCGCAACTTGCCAGGCTCCAAAGATCTCTATGTGACGTGGCGTCTTCGCTGAACCATCCGGTAGATCCATAGCAGAAGCATCGCTCCGAGAATCGACATGATGAAACCAGCGCGCGCCCCTTCCCGGTAGAGTCCGACCACACGGCCGAGCCAGGTAGCGAGAAGCCCTCCGGCGATGCCCAGCAGCATCGTGACTAAGAAACCGCCCGGGTCTCTGCCCGGCATCAGGAGCTTCGCTATGGCGCCGACGATAAGCCCAACCAGGGCTATCCACAGAAACCACATCAGGTGCATACGACCCTCCTCTCACAAGCCCAAAATCGTCCAAGAATTTCAGCCGACCTGGGTGACGTTTGCATTACTGTTGATGCGGTTCGGGGGCAGGCGGCGTAGAAGTTGAAAATGCGCCGGACGGGTGAGGTCCGGCGCCTGGTTTCTCTGGAAACGGTTCCGTGCGGGGCAGCGATCGAAAACAGTCATTTTTCGCCGGTGTGCTCCGGCCTTCTGGCGGCGGTCCCCCTAGGGAGAGCGCGACGGGCGCCACGCATCATCCGGATCGTAGGCAGCGTACTTGGACGCGACCGCAGCCGTCTCAGGCCCGAGATCCTTCTGGTAGACGATTCCCACTTTGTTCGCCAGAAACATCATGAGTCCCGTAGATCCGTATTCGGCGGGTCACGCGATCAAGGCGAATCCTTGGGTCATCTCGCCTTTGTCGACATAGTTGATCGGGCCTCCCGGCTCGTGCGGTCCCTGAGCGTTGTGAAATTTGACTGAGGGCAAAACCGGAGCGCGGCGGCCGTTAGGCGCCGCCGCGCACTTTGCCAGCTCTTGAAATTGATATTCACTACCGTCGGCGACCGCCACCACCGCCGCCGCGGAAGCCACCGCCTCCGCCGCCGCGGAATCCGCCACCGCCACCGCCGCGGAAGCCACCGCCTCCGCCACCGCGGAATCCACCGCCACCGAAGGACGGCCGTGGACCGACGTTACCTTGCGGCCGCATCATCGCGCCACCGCCTGGCGCCATACCTGGGCCGCGAAGAGCGCCGGCCGCGCCGGGGCCCATGCCGGGACGGGCTCCCATGCCGGGCCGAGCTGCGCCGCCGGGCATGCCTTGACCGGGACGAACAGCGCCGGCCGCGCCGGGACCCATGCCGGGACGGGCTCCCATACCGGGACGACCCGCCTGCTGGAGTTGCTGCTGCACCTGTCCGGGAGTGGGGCGCACTTGGGCGCCGGGTGCGCCGGGCTGACCTGGACGGAGAGCGCCAGCCGCGCCGGGACCCATGCCAGGACGACCGCCCATGCCAGGCCGAGCTGCGCCACCGGGCATACCCTGACCCGGACGAAGGGCGCCAGCCCCGCCGGGACCCATGCCAGGACCGCCCATGCCAGGACGACCTGCGCCGCCGGGCATACCCTGACCTGGACGGAGAGCGCCGGCCCCGCCGGGGCCTATGCCAGGACGACCTGCGGTGCCGGGCACACCCTGACCTGGACGGAGAGCGCCTGCCGCGCCGGGACCCATGCCAGGACGACCGCCCACGCCAGGACGACCCGCGTTGAATCGGTTCGCTACTGCGGGGTTCCTATAAGGCACGGCGCCGCGGTGGGCCGGATTATGCACCCACCGGTTGCCGGGACCGGCGACTGCGCGGTTGAAGTTGTTTCTCGAAATGAAATTGTTATTGATGATGACGTTGCCGCCGCCCCATCCGGGACGCCAGCCCCAACCGCCCCAGCCACCCCAGCCGCCCCACCAAAGTGAGCCGATGGCGATACCGGCGGCAAACCCGATCGCGCCTGCGGCGATGGCGGCGCCGGTTCCGTAGTAGATCGAGGGATAAGGATACACCGGTGGACCCCAGATCGCATAGGGATCGTATACGGGCAGATAGAGGTAATTAGGGTTCGCCGGCTGAATTGTGATATAGTTTTGCCCGGCCTCTGTGGCCGGTGTGACTGTTTGCTGAGGCGTGCTCTGCAGCGCGCCGCTGTCATAAGCCTTCTGGCGCATGCGCTGAATCGCCGCCATTACGTCTTGCTGTTGCGCCAGAAAGGCGTTGCCCAGATCTGACGTCCAACCAATGTCCTGATTCAAGCGATTCAGGAGGTCGGGCATGGCGACCAGAGCCTGCACGCTGGCGTCCCAGGGCTGCTTGGCGGCCGCGGCCGTCAGTTGCTGGCCCTTGAGACCTGGATTCTGAGAGGCCCATCGTTGGGCCTCCACGATTTCCATCGGATAGGTGGAGGCCACCAGCACCTGGCTAAGGATCGGATCCGGAAACAAAGCGATAGGCGCCACCAAACTGTCGAGTTGTTGCGGACTTAGCAACCCAGCCCCTTGCGCGGTAGGCGCGGAAGGCGCGGGTTGCTGCCCATAGATGTACGGCTGCGCGGCCAGTAGCGCGCTGCACAAAACGGACATCACACGAGTCAATGTAGGTGTCATAGGGGAACCTCATGGGATACCGTTATTAAGGATCGAGGCGAGTTCGGCCTTGGGCCAAAAAATCGCGGCCGGAAACGCTCAAAGCCGAAAGAATTTAAATCGAAGGGATTGTGATCCCATCGACGCTCGCCCCTAGAGGAAGATTGTTGAGCGGTCAGGCGGGAGTTTTGGCGCCGCGAAAGAAGTCTCCCACGCGCGTCAGTTCGCGACGGATCGCGCGAATGGCTTTTGGCGCGAGCCACAACATCAGCACGACGAAGACCAGCACGATTACCAGGACCACCACGGGATGAAACGCAGCCAAAGCCGCGAGCACGACCGTAAAGAAGTCTTCGAACATGCTTAGGGCGGCGTTGGAGAAAGGCTCCGGACTGGCGTTGGCCGCTGCGCGCACCGTCGCTTTCGTCCCGTGCGAGCCGAGCGCAAGCGTACCGCCGGCGAGCAATGCGATGGCGCGAACCGCGGGATCGAAATGGGCGAACGCCGAAGCCGCTAGCACCGCGCCGGCCGGGACGCGAATGAAGGTATGGATCGCATCCCACACAGAATCCACCACGGGGATCTTGTCCGCTATAAATTCAATGAGGTAAAGCGCCGCCGCGACGCCGAGCACCCAGCCGCGGCTGAGGAACTCGAGGTCGCCGGGCAAGGTCACCAAGTGGAAGCGTTGGAGCAGTCCCAAGGTCAGCACTGTGGCGTAGAGGTTGAAGCCCGAAAGCCAGGCTGATCCCATGCCCAAGCCGAGTGTCGCTAGCGGATTCATGACGGCCTCCGTAGCTCCCACGACTTCCTTAGACCCCATAAACTAGATGTTCCGGGCGTGCCCAAGCGCCAGGTTCATTTCCTGGGGTTACACCAAATGAAACCAGGTTAATCCGGGCCCCGTCTCTAGGGTTTAGTCGCAAAACTTTTCTCAAGGAGAATGAGCATTTTACGGCAGTATAGGGGGCTCTTTGTCCTCAGGGTAGCCCTGACGTTTACGCTTCCCGCATTCGCCGGCAACCTTCCGGTAACCGGCGTTCCCAATTTCCACCAAGTCAATGAACACATCTTCCGGGGGGCCCAGCCTTCCGCGGAAGGGTTCCAAAGCTTGGCCAAGACAGGCGTCAAGGTCGTGATCGATCTGCGCCCAGCCGCCGAGCACTCCACAGCGGAGGAAGCCCGCGCAGTGGAGGCGGCCGGCATGCGCTATGTCAACGTGCCCATAAAATCTAGAACTACTCCCAGCAACGAACAGATGGGCAACATCATGGCGCTGTTCAACTCCGGTGAGCCGGTGTTTGTGCATTGCCATGCGGGCAAGGACCGCACGGGAGCGGTTATCGCCTGCTATCGCATCGCACACGACGGCTGGAAGTCCGACCAGGCCTTGAACGAAGCCAGGTCCTTCGGCATGGGCAGCACCCAATTCGGTTTGAAGGACTACGTCAAGGCGTTCATACCAGCCACCGTTTTAGCTACGTCCAAGTAAAGTTTAAAGGTGAACAAAGAGTGAAAAAGAAAACAATTACTAAAGTTGTATCCGCAGCCGCCCTTTTGGGGATGGGGGCGCTGGCGGTGGCCGAGGTCGAGACGCATCCGGCAGTGTGGGTAGCGCCAAGCCTCCATCGGGTTGGGATGACCGAATCCGCAGGAAGCGCGACGCAAGCGAATCTTTGGGCAGCGCGGGGTGAGTATGAATC
>DASQJB010000043.1:0-5925 GCA_035631295.1 Bryobacteraceae bacterium
AGAGGCAAACGTGGCGACGCGCGCAGCGATCTATACGCATTGGGAATCATTTTGTACGAGATGCTGACGGGAACGGTCCCCTTCAATGGCTCCAATGCGTTTGCGATCATGAACGACCGCGTGCTGAACGCTCCCATTCCGCCGCGCCACAGAAATCCCGCCGTCACGCCGCAGCTCCAGGAGATCCTGTATCGGGCTTTGGAGCGCGATCCACGGAACCGCTACGCCAGCGCACGCGAATTCGCCTGGGACCTTTCGCACCCGGACCAAGTAGGAGTGGAAGACCGCGCCGAAATGACTGCCTGGAGCCGGCGGCGCTCGCCGCTGAAGCGCAGACTGCTGTCCTACGCGGCGTTAGGGCTGATTCCTTTGGCGCTATTCAGCCTGCTGCTGTTTGTGGCCCGGCACGGTTGAGGGCCGAAACCTGCCCCCTCATTTTCATATCTTCTTCATGGCTTCTCTATGACTTCTTCAGCCTTTTCGCCTTACGCTGTGATTGTGGAAGGACGGAAAGAAATGGCTTCAGCTTTTGAAAGAACTTTAACTCCGTCCACTGTCCGCACCGAGCGGCCGCGCGTCGAGGAAACGCCGTCACGGCTGAACGTCTTTGTGGTGTTCACGTCGGTAGAGGCGACGCTCGCGGCTTTGAAACAAGCCGGGCGTCTCGCCGCCGAGCTGCACGGACGGATAATATTAGTGGCGCTTGAAATAGTGCCTTACCCGCTGCCGCTCGTCAGACCCCCGGTGGGGATCGATTGGAACGAACGGCGGCTTGCTTTGATCGCCGGCCAAAGCCTCGTGGAAACAACGGTGCACATATACCTGTGCCGCGATGGGGAGCAGACTTTGGAAAGCGTTCTGGATCCTCACTCCCTGATCGTGCTGGGCGCTCGGAGGCGCTGGTGGCTAGCCCGGGAGCGCAAATTAGCGCGGAAACTGCGCCGCGCCGGTCACGAAGTGATTCTCATCAAGATGGAGTGAATTCGGATGTTGGATTTATTTTATTTGGCGGTAGGTTGTCTATTCCTGGTGATTTGCTGGGCGTTCACCAAGGCCTGCGACAAATTATAGGAGCGTTCTCCCATGGACTACATCATTGCCGGAATCGCGTCGGTGGCGTTGTTTGTTTATCTCGTTTATGCGCTCCTGCGTCCGGAGAAATTCTGAGGAGACGATATGACAAGCGCGGGGGTTATCCAGATTCTCCTGTTTTTCGGAGTGATTTTCGTCTGCACCAAACCACTGGGCGCGTACATGGCGAACGTGTTCGAGGGCCGGCGCACCTTTCTGCATCCTGCCTTGCGGTGGCTGGAGAAGCTCACTTACAGAGCCGCGGGGGTGCGTGAAGGGGTCGAGCAACGCTGGACGCAATATACGGCCTCGCTTTTGAGCTTCAGCATCTTCGGGTTCCTCTTGGTTTACCTGATTCAGCGCTTCCAGGGAATCCTGCCATTTAATCCGCAACATTTCGGCGTCGCGCAGGTCACTCCCGATCTGGCTTTCAATACGGCGACCAGCTTCCTTACGAATACGAATTGGCAGGCTTACTCGGGAGAATCGACGCTGAGCTACTTCGTTCAGATGGCGGCGTTGACGGTGCAGAACTTCGTCTCGGCGGCCGCCGGCATGGCGGTCGCGGTCGCCGTGGTGCGGGGGTTCGCCCGTCACGAGGCGAAAACGCTCGGGAACTTCTGGGTTGACGTCACGCGGGCGAGCGTCTACGTTCTGCTGCCCATTTCTATAGTGGCGGCATTGTTTCTCTGCTCGCAGGGAGTCATTCAGAATTTGAAGCCGTACACGACGCTGACGACGGTGGAGGGCAAGCAGCAAGTAATCGCGCAAGGACCGGTTGCGTCGCAGGAGGCCATCAAGGAACTGGGTACCAACGGCGGCGGCTTCTTCAACGCTAACTCAGCGCACCCGTTCGAAAATCCGACGCCAGTCACAAATTTTGTCGAAATGTTTTTGTTGCTGGTCATTGCCTCCGCCTTTACCTACACATTCGGGCGAATGATCGGCGATCAGCGCCAGGGCTGGGCTATTTTTTCGGCGTTCTTGGTTATGGCGCTCATCGGCGTGTTCATCTGTTATGGCTTCGAGCAAGCAGGAAATCCCATCCTGGCGAACCTGGGATTACAGACGGCGGCTACGCCCGGCCAGGCGGGCGGGAACATGGAGGGCAAGGAGGTCCGGTTTGGAATCGCGAATTCGACTTTGTGGGTCAACATCACGACGGACACCAGCACGGGAGCCACCAACGCCGCGCACGATAGCCTGTTGCCCATCGCCGGGCTTGTCCCGCTGCTCAACATGATGACTGATATCGTCATTTTCGGCGGCGTGGGCGCGGGACTCTATGGGATTTTGATCTACTGCATCATCGCCGTATTCATCGCAGGTTTGATGGTGGGCCGGACGCCGGAATACCTGGGTAAGAAGCTGGAGCAGAAGGAAGTGAAAATGGCGATGCTGGCGGTGATAGTTACTTCGGCCAGCATCCTGGTTTTCACCGCGCTCAGCACGCAAGCTCATTTTGCGCCGAAGGGTTATTGGAACCCTCCGGGTCCAGCCATCGCAAACCTCGGCAACAGCGGCCCGCGCGGCCTGAGCGAGATTTTGTACGCCTATACGAGCAGCACGGGCAACAATGGCAGCGCGTTCGCGGGAATCAGCGTCAACACGCCTTGGTACAACCTGACGCTGGGATTGGCGCAGCTCATCGGCCGTTTCTTGTTCCTGATCCCCATTCTGGCGGCGGCTGGAAGTCTTGCGGCCAAGAAGAAGGTTCCGGTCACCAGCGGGACATTTCCAACGCACGGCCCGCTTTTCGTAGGGCTTCTGTGCGGGACGGTGATCATCATCGCCGTGCTCACCTATTTCCCTGCGGTGTCGCTGGGACCGATTGTCGAGCATTATTTAATGCACGGCGGGAGATTGTTCTCGTTCGTCTTGCTAGGACTCTGATGCCATGTCAACTGTAACTACGGCGCCGCCGCAAAAGCCGCCCCAACTTCGGCCAGACGACCCTACTTCGCTGCTTCCCAAGAAGCTCGCGCGTTCCCGGCCCCTTTTCGATCCGGAGATCGTGCGCCGGGCGATCCGCGCGTCGTTCGCAAAGCTGAATCCCATCACGTTGATGAAGAACCCGGTGATGTTCGTGGTGGAGGTGGGCGCGGCGCTCACCACCATCTTCGTGATCCGCGACATCGTCACCGGAGCGATGGGCGTGGGGTTCGGAGTCCAAATCGCCCTGTGGCTTTGGTTCACGGTGCTGTTCGCCAACTTCGCCGAGGCCATGGCCGAGGCCCGCGGCAAAGCGCAAGCCGACACCCTGCGCAAGACCAAGACGGACGTAATCGCCAAGCGCATTAGCCCCGGGGGAAAAATCGAGCAGTGCCCCGGCTCCGCACTTCGCTCTGACGACCAGGTGATCTGCGAGGCAGGCGATCTGATTCCGGGCGACGGCGAAGTGATCGACGGCATCGCCACGGTGGATGAATCCGTGATCACGGGAGAGAGTGCGCCGGTGATCCGCGAATCGGGCGGCGATCGCAGCGCCGTGACGGGCGGGACGCGCGTGCTTTCGGATCAGATTAAGATCCGGATCACCTCCAATCCAGGCGAGACGTTTCTCGATCGCATGATCGCGCTGGTGGAAGGCGCCGAACGCCAAAAGACGCCCAATGAAATCGCGCTCAACATCTTGATCGCCGGCTTGACGCTGATCTTCCTTTTGGCGGTGGTAACCTTGCAGCCCTACGCCGCCTTCAGCGTGGCGCAGGCCAACGCGGGAACGGTGCCGAGCGTGGCGGTGCTAGTTTCGCTGCTGGTGTGCCTGATCCCAACTACCATCGGCGGATTGCTTTCCGCCATCGGCATCGCCGGTATGGACCGGGTGATGCAGCACAACGTGCTGGCTATGAGCGGCAGGGCTGTGGAGGCGGCGGGCGACGTGAATTCGCTGTTGCTCGACAAGACTGGAACCATCACTCTGGGCAATCGCCAGGCGGTGGAGTTCCTGACAATCAATGGCGTAACGGAAGAGGAACTGGCGGACGCGGCGCAGCTTTCCAGTCTCGCCGACGAAACGCCGGAAGGCCGCTCGATCGTGGTGCTGGCGAAGGAGAAATACGGGCTGCGCGGCCGCCACATTCCGGAAGGCGAGGCGAATTTCATTCCCTTTTCGGCTTACACGCGCATGAGCGGCGTGGATTTCGAAGGACGCCAGCTTCGCAAGGGCGCGACAGACGCGATCTGCAGGTTCGTCATCGAGCACCAGGGCGACGTTCCCGGTTACTTCCGGGAAATGAGCGACCGCATCGCGCGCAACGGCGGCACGCCGCTGGCGGTGTGCGACGGCAAGCGTCTGCTGGGCATCGTTCATCTAAAAGACATCGTGAAGGGCGGCATGAAGGAGCGCATTGCGCAGCTCCGGAGAATGGGCATCCGCAGCGTCATGATTACGGGCGATAACCCGCTCACCGCCGCGGCGATCGCGGCCGAGGCCGGCGTCGACGATTTCCTGGCGCAGGCCACGCCTAAGGACAAGCTCGAATACATCAAGAAAGAGCAGGCCGCGGGGCGATTAGTCGCTATGACCGGCGATGGAACGAACGACGCGCCGGCGCTGGCGCAGGCCGATGTTGGCCTGGCGATGAATACCGGCACGATGGCCGCCAAGGAAGCGGGCAACATGGTGGACCTCGATAGCAATCCGACCAAGCTGATCGAGGTGGTCGCCATCGGCAAGCAGCTGCTGATTACCCGTGGCGCGCTGACGACGTTTTCCATCGCCAACGACGTCGCCAAATATTTCGCCATCATCCCCGCCATGTTCATGGCGACCTACCCGGCCTTGGCGAAGCTCAACATCATGCATCTGCACACGCCTCAAAGTGCGGTGCTGGCGGCGGTGATCTTCAACGCGCTGATTATCATTGCGCTGGTTCCGCTGGCGCTGCGCGGCGTGAAATACCGCCCGCTCGATGCCGCCAGCCTGCTGCGCCGGAACCTGTGGATTTACGGCATTGGCGGGATTATCGTGCCGTTCCCGGGCATCTGGCTCATCGATCAGATACTGGTCGCGTTTCATCTGGCCTAGGAGGAATCATGTGGAATCAAATGGCGCCGGGACTACGAATCAATATATTCATGACGATTCTATTTGGGATCGCATACCCGCTGGTCGTCACCGGGATCAGTCAGGTGGCGTTTCCGCGTCAGGCGAATGGGAGCTTGATCGTTTCGGACGGTAAGGTAATTGGCTCGGAGCTGATCGGACAGAACTTCACCCGACCCGAATATTTTCAGCCGCGGCCATCGGCGGCGGGCAACGATGGATATGACGCCACATCCTCCAGCGCGTCGAATCTCGGCCCGACCAATCAGAAGCTAATCGACCGCGTGAAAGCTTCCGTAGAAAAGTTTCGGAAGGAGAACCCCGATTACACGGGACCCCTTCCTGCGGATCTGGTGACCGCATCGGCCAGCGGCCTGGATCCGCATCTTTCTCCCGATTCCGCCATGGCGCAAGCCGCGCGCGTCGCCAAAGCCCGCGGCATGTCCTCGGACCAAATTGCGCAATTGATCGCCGAATTTACCGAGCCGCCGTCTCTGGGGCTTTTGGGCGAGCCACGGGTGAACGTGCTGAAGCTGAATTTGGCGCTGGACCAGCGCTTTTCGAGGCGGCCTTAACATCGCGTGAATCCTCTCACCGTCTTTGGACTGTTCGCCGTCACGGCGATGCTGGTATTCTACGCGCTAGAGAGGCGAAGCGCTTGGTTTATCCTCGCATTTGCGGGAGCCTGCGCCCTGGGATCGATCTACGGATTTCTCCAGGGCGCTTGGCCGTTCGGAATCGTGGAGGCGATCTGGTCGGGAGTGGCTGCGCGCCGGTGGTGGCGCGCGCGGGTGGTGAAGTATGGC
>DASQJB010000044.1:0-3151 GCA_035631295.1 Bryobacteraceae bacterium
ATGGCCACCATGGTACCGTCGCCGAAGTTTGCATAAAACTCGTAGAGTTTCACCCGAATTCGCACAAGCGTTGAAATGATTCTGCTCACTTATTTCTGAATTGTTCGGGGCTTAGGCACGTGAATGCCCTCCGTTCAAAGCTGAAAGGAAAAACCCTTGCTCAGCAGAATCTGTGGGTAGATTCCGGTTCAGGAAGACGTCCCAAGTTGTGATAGAGAGCGATTTCCATGGCGTTATAGGTGCGAAAGCCGTAGGATCGTCTGGTAACCACTCGGATTTTGTTGTTGAGGCCTTCCACGGCACCGGCGGAGATTTCTCCTTTCGCTCGAAACCAGTTCAACAGCAGAGACTCATGGGCGCGCAGCATGCGAGCCACTTTCTTCATCGGGTCGAGGCGACTGCGCATCGCCCGGAAGCACCAATAGTCGAGAAAAGCGCCCGCCCAGATGGGCGATCGGTAATGCCAGAAATAGGAGAAGGTCTCTTTTAAGTCCCAGGCTCGCGCCGTGGCCAGCTTGCTGGCGAGCAGAGCATTGAGCTTCTCTCGCGCGCGCCCACGCACGCGGCTGCCGCGGCGCAGTAAGGGCCAGCGCATGTGCTTAAGCCGTTGCGCCGCGGCCTTGCTTTGCGCCCGTAAACGTGTGCTCTCGGCGCGCCGCACCTGATCCACCGCCTGGTTCAGATGACTGGTGATATGGAAACGGTCCAGGACGTGCAAAGCCTGACCCGCCTGGGCCGCGATGACTTTCAAGTAGGGCTTCCACATGTCGCTACACACAAATCGCAAGCCTTGGACCACCTCCGGCCCCAGTGCTTTCAGCCCCCTCCGCAGGGTGGCTTGCGAGCGCCGCTTGCCCACCCACAGCAAACGCCGGCATCCGGCGTCGATCTGATAGATGACCGTCAAGAAGTTGTCTGCCCCTAGACCGCGCCCCCAATGAATCTCGTCCACCCCGATGGCAGCGACCCCGCGCAGTTGGCGGTGTTGCAAGCCCCACTCGACAAACCACTCTACCGACCGATAGACGGCTTCCCAACTGGTCTGGAACACGCGCGCCGTTTCCCGCCAACTGAGCCGCCGCCCCCAGCGCGCCAGGAAGGCCATCATGGCGCACGTCACCGGGCGTTTACCGTCGCTCCAGGGAATGTGTTCGACCACTACCCCATGCTCCGCACACTCCACCCGCCGCGGCGCGTACCGAAAATACGTCGGGATTCCCCACAGCGGCACGAACAGCCAGCGCCGCTCCGGTAGATGGTCGTAGCCCGGCGCCGGCCGCTGGCAATGCGAACACCGTCCGCGCATCCCGCCATGCGGCTCCACGAGAATCGCAATCGACTCCGCCTGCCCGCTGCGGCAATGGAGGCGCACCTCGCGGTACACGAAGCCGGCGAAGCGTTGCACACAATTCAAAATCGTCTTAACCTGCAGTTGAATGGCTGGTCTCCCTTGGGTCTCTGTTGGCTGACAACTGCAGATTAACTCCAATGCTGGAGATCAGCTATTCTTTCTGATTTGGCGCACCACCTCGACAGCGCACCCCCAGGCCGCTTAAGTGTGAGCTTCGCCCTCATCTCAGGAAGTCTTGGCGGGGACGAGTCCACTGTCAAGGCCGAGCGAAGCGAGCCCGAAGGGTTGCCTTGACAGTGGACTCGTCCCCGCCTATTCATACTCAGGAGGGCGAAGCGGACCCCAAGTCCCGTCCCTCTTTCACCCACTATTTCCACGACAGTGCCGTAAGTTTATGCCCCGAAAAGCGGAAGCGTTCCGGCAGCTTTTCCACTCGCGCATGTTGGCACCGACGCTAGTCTAGCAGCCCGTGGTAGTAATCAGATCAGTGGCCGAAAACATGTGACCTTGGAAGTGTTTTGAACGTCTATAAGACATGGCGATGGGACGACGGAAGCAACAGCGGCAGCAGGATCTGTGGATCGCGACGAGCGATGTGGTGGAGACGCCAGCCAATGCATTCTATGACCACCTGAATCAGATTCTGGATGAGCACAAATTCGATGTCAAAGTAGAGCGGCTATGTCAGAAGTTCTATAAGAAGAGCCCTTACGGCCGGCCGAGCCTGGCGCCGGGTGTCTACTTTCGCTCGCTGCTGATCGGCTACTTCGAAGGTCTGGATTCGGAACGTGGAATTGCCTGGCGCACGGCGGATTCGCTGTCGTTACGGAAGTTCCTGGGTTACGCGCTGGACGAGGCCACGCCCGACCATTCCACGATTTCGCGAACGCGGCGAATGTATTGGCTGGAAACCCACCAGGCGATTTTTCGCTGGGTACTGAAGATTCTCGAGGAAGAAGGATTGGTGAGTGGGCGGACGGTGTCGATCGACGCGACGACGCTGGAAGCCAATGCGGCCTTGAAGAGTATTGTGCGGCGGGATAACGGGCAGAGCTACCACGACTACCTGAAGGATTTGGCGCAAGCGGCAGGCATCGAGAATCCGAGCCGGGAACAACTGGCGCGGTTGGATCGGAAGCGTAAGAAGAAGGGATCGAATCAGGAGTGGATAAGCCCCAGCGATCCGGATGCGCGAATCACCAAGATGAAGGATGGCCGTACGCATCTGGCGCACAAGGCGGAGCATGCGGTGGACCTTACCAGCGGAGCGTTGCTGGCGCTGACGCTGCAAGCGGCCGACCAAGGGGACACAACGACGATCCAACAAACGCTGGGGGAAGCCCAAGCGGCGGCGCGCGAAATCAACCAACAGGGAGTAGAAGAGGTAGTGGCGGATAAGGGCTATCACAGCGGTGCGGTGCTGCAAGAAGTCCACGCGCAGGAGATTCGAAGTTACATCCCGGAACCCGACCGCGGGCGAAGGAAGTGGCAGGGCGAAGGGAAGGGCGAAGAGCAGAAGCGGACGTATGAGAATCGGCGACGGGTGCGAGGCGAGCGCAACCAGCGACTGCAGAAACTGCGGAGCGAACTGACCGAGAGAAGCTTCGCGCACCTGTATGAAAGCGGCGGCATGCGGCGTGTGCACCTGCAAGGGCGAACGAATATCCTGAAGCGACTGCTGGTGCATGGGGCGGCGTTCAATCTATCCCTGATCCTGCGGAAGGCGATGGGAGTGGGCAAGCCGCGGCGGTTACAGGGGCTTTCTTTTCAGGTTTTTGAGCTTTTCCTGCGCCTATTGGA